>NZ_BAAGDE010000044.1:0-20728 GCF_054660795.1 Mycobacterium sp. MUNTM1 | reverse complement strand
AACAAACAAATCTACCCCAAATTACCCCGTACCCCCCCCCACCCCCCAAAAAAACCAACTTGGGTTTATACGGTTAAACCATAAACCCCAACCGGCGCCTGGGGCCAATCGCCCCAGGCGGCTCCAAGAATTCGTCAAGAAGTCAAAAAGTCGGACATCCGAAGCTCTTCTCAACAGACCCGCGAGACACGAGAAGAGGCCCACCGTGAAGACCGCCAACATCGCCAAGACCCTCACCTTCGCGGTGGCCGCCGCCGCGGTCGCGCTCGGCCTGGCGGCCCCGGCCGGCGCCGCGGCTTCCCAGCTCACCTACGGCGACCCGATCGCCGCCGCCCAGTTCTGGCGCCAGCAGCAGTACGACGACTGCGTGCTCATGTCGAGCGCCGACGTGATCGGCGAGATCACCGGCATGCAGCCGTCGGAGCACGACATCATCGAGAAGGCCCAGTCGACGCCCAGCGTCGCCCACCCCGGCCCGATCTACACCAAGCCCGCCGCCGGCAGCAACCCGGAGTCGGGTCCGGGAGCAAACACCACGGACATCCCCGAATTGCTGGCGCAGTACAAGATCGGCGCCGTCGCCGGCGACAGGGACGACGCCGCGCAGACCGGCGCCCCGTCGGGAATGGTGGGGCTCGAGCGAGCACTGGCCGCCGGTCACAAGGTGATCGTCAGCCTCAACGCCGAACTCATCTGGCATCAGCCCGTCGAACAGAAAGACAAGAACGGCCGCGCCGAATCCAACCACGCCGTGGTGGTGACCGGTGTGGACACCGTCGCCGGCATGGTTCACCTCAACGACAGCGGCACCCCGGAGGGCCGTAACGAGCAGATACCCGTCCAGCTCTTCGTCGAGTCGTGGGACACCAGCAACGAGTTGATGGTCGTCACCACCTAGACCGACGGCGATTCGCCGCACGCGGCGCGCAACGCCTCCGGGCTTGCGCGCCGCGAGCTGGGTATTTCCCGACGATGCAATCCAATTCGTGCGGGGCATCTACTATCGCACTGGGTACGAACGCATTTCAGTTACCCGGTGGTCCAGGGCCGTGCCCTAGCGTGTTCGACGACATGCCGCCGGAGCTCGACGGTTTGGCGAGATCGTCAACGAATCCGCCCCGTTGGCGTCACAATCACAACTGTGACCTCATGGCATCCGACGCCGCGGACGCGGAAAGGCTGGTAGGCGCGATGGCGGACAAACGTCTCGAATTCGGTCTGCTCGGGCCGTTGGAGATGAGCGTTGACGGTGCCCTGGTGCCGCTCGGCACGCCCAAACAGCGGGCGGTGCTGGGCCTGCTCCTGATGAACCGCAACGGCCCGGTCAGCGTCGACCGGCTCATCACCGCGCTGTGGGACGAGTCGCCGCCGTCGGGGGCGCGGGCCAGCATTCACTCCTACGTGTCCAACCTGCGCAAGCTGCTCACCGGCGCCGGCGTGGACCCACGCACGGTACTGGTCGCGGCGCCGCCGGGGTATCGGCTCAACATCCCCGATGACAGTTGCGATCTCGGCCGGTTCATTTCCGAAAAGACCGCCGGCGTGCACGCGGCGGCGGCGGGTCGCTTCGAACAGGCCAGCCAGCACCTGTCCGCGGCCCTGGCCGAATGGCGCGGCCCGGTGCTGGAGGACCTGGTGGACTTCCGGTTCGTCAACGCCTTCGCCACGTCTCTCGTCGAGGAGAAGATCCTGGCCCACACAGCGCAGGCCGAGTCCGAAATCGCCTGCGGACGTGCGTTTACCGTGATCAGCGAGCTGGAAGCGCTGACGGCCGAACACCCTTACCGCGAGCAGCTGTGGGCGCAGTTGATGACCGCCTACTACCTCACCGACCGCCAGTCGGACGCGCTGGCGGCCTACCGCCGCGTGCAAAAATCGCTCGCCGATGACCTCGGAATCGACCCGGGGCAGAACCTTCGCGCCCTCAATGACCGCATCCTGCGCCAAGAACCGCTGGACGCCAAGAAGAACGCGATGACGACCGCGGCGGTCGCGATCACCGTGCTCGAGCAGTACCCGTCCGACAAGAAGGTGGCCGCCTATCTGCACGAGGTGACCGGGCGCAGCTATCCGCTGCAAGGCTCGACAACGATTGGGCGGCTTACCGACAACGACATCGTCCTCGACTCCCCCAAAGTCAGTCGCCACCATGCCGTCATCGTCGACACCGGAACCGGTTACATCATCGACGACCTACGGTCCTCGAACGGAGTGCACGTGCAGGGCCAACGCATCCGCTCTGCCGCCACCTTGCAGGACGGCGACCGCGTCCGGATCTGCGACCACGAATTCACCTTCCAGATCGCCGCCGGCAACGACGACGAGGGTTAGACCTCGGCGAGCCGACCCCGTGCTGACAGGCGCCGCAATTGTTCCCGTTATCGTGCGGTGGGACGCCTGCGCGCTTACCGTCATGATTGCTCAGTCACGGGTTGCAGTCGTGTGTCCGTCAACAAAGTCTTGAACGAGACGGGCAGGCTAGGGGTTGGGTTGGAAGGATGAGGAATGAGTGACGAGCAGTCCTCACGGGCGGGGTCGATGTTCGGCCCCTACCACCTGAAGCGGTTGCTGGGCCGCGGCGGGATGGGTGAGGTCTACGAGGCCGAACACACCGTCAAGGAGTGGACGGTCGCGGTCAAACTCCTCTCCGAAAGCTTCAGCCGGGATCCGGTGTTTCGCGAACGGTTGAAACGCGAAGCCCGCACCGCCGGTCGTCTGCAGGAACCGCATGTGGTGCCGGTGCACGACTACGGCGAAATCGACGGCCAGATGTTTCTGGAGATGCGCCTGGTCGAGGGCACCGACCTGGACAGCGTGCTCAAGCGTTTCGGCCCGCTGACCCCACCCCGCGCGGTCGCCATCATCACCCAGATCGCGTCCGCGCTCGACGCCGCCCACGCCGCCGGGGTGATGCACCGCGACATCAAACCGCAGAACATTCTCATCACCCGTGACGACTTCGCCTACCTGGTCGACTTCGGCATCGCCAGCGCCACCACCGACGAGAAACTCACCCAGCTCGGGACCGCGGTCGGCACGTGGAAATACATGGCGCCAGAACGGTTTTCCGATGCGGAGGTCACCTATCGCGCCGACATCTACGCGCTGGCCTGCGTGCTGTTCGAGTGCTTGACCGGATCCCCGCCCTATCGCGCCGACAGCGCCGGCGTGCTGGTCTCCGCGCACATGATGGATCCCATCCCCGCGCCCAGCGAGCAGCGCCCGGGCGTCCCCAGGGCCTTCGACGCGGTGATCGCCCGCGGCATGGCCAAAAAGCCCGAAGACCGCTACGCCAGCGCGGGCGACCTCGCCCTGGCCGCCAAGCAGGCGCTCAGCAACCCCGACCAGGACCGCGCCGCCACCATCTTGCGCCGCAGCCAGGAAGCCGCACTGCCCACCGTCGATCACCCCGGCGCTCAGGCCCACCCCGCTCCAGCGCCTCCGCCGGCGTACCAGCCCACGTTCAACACCCCGCCGCCGTCGCCATTCGACCCGCCGGCGGCCCCCAGTTCCGGCCCGATACCGGCGCAGGGCGCTCACGCGTGGACCCCCACCAGCGGTCCGATCCCGGCGGCCGGCCAGCCGGCGCCGCCGTATTACCAAGGTGGCAACGCGAACTGGGGCGGCCCGCCACAGTTCACCAGTTCATCACCCTGGGGTCAGCCTCCGCCCAAGCCGCACCGCAACATCTGGCCCATCATCGCCGCGGTCGCCGTAGTGCTCGTTCTCATCGCGAGCGGGGTGGGCATCTGGCTGGTCGTGCGACCCAAGCCGGAACCACCGCAGGCCGCCCCGCTGGGACCCGAACGCCTCAGCGGTCTGCTGCTCGGTCCGGCCGACATCAACGCAGTGATGGGCTCGTCGTCGATGCAGCCGGGCAAACCGATCACGTCGACGGACAGCTCCTCGGTGACGGTGTCCGCGCCGGATTGCCAGGGCGCGCTCTACACCACCCAGGATCCGGTCTACGCCGGCAGCGGCTACTCGGCGGTCAGCGGACTGGTGTCCTCGGAGGCCGGCGACAATTACGACCACTGGGTCAACCAGGCCGTCGTGCTCTTCCCGTCCGCCGACAGGGCCAAGAGCTTCGTGCAGGCCTCCGCGGAGAAGTGGAAGGGCTGCGCCGGCAAGACGGTGACCGTCACCAACAAGAGCAAGACCTATCGGTGGACGTTCGCCCAGCTTCAGGGCAGCCCGCCGAAGGTCACGATGATGGACACCCAGGAAGGCGCCGACGGCTGGGAATGCCAACGCGCGCTCAGCGTGGCCAACAACGTGGTCGTCGACATCAACGCGTGCGGGTACCACATCAGCGATCAGGGTGGCCAGATCGCCGACAAGATCGTCGCAAAGATCGACGGCGACAAGCCGGAAGGCTGACCGGCCGAACCGTTAAGGCCCGAACCGTTAAGGCCTTGTCACGACTGAAGATCGGGGCCCTGCGCGCGCAGGTCGTCCACCGCCGACATCGCGCCCCGTAACTTGGCCAGCCACTCCTCGGCGTGTTCGCCGACCAGCTTCACCGACCACGCCAGCGCGTCCGCGCGGGAACGGGCGACCCCGGCATCGACCAACGTATCCAGCACCTGACGTTCCGGTTGCTTCAGTCGCGTCATGACCGGTACGGCGATGTGGGTGAACAGGATTCGCTCGGTGCCCGCCGCGGAGCCGACCTCGACACCCCAGGACACCTTGCGTCCGTAGCGATCCTGCGCTTCGTCGGCGATGTGCATCCGCTCCGAGCGGGTGTCTTCGCGGAATCGCGAGGCCCGCCCGGCCGCGCGGGCCTCGCTGGCTTCGCCGTCCGCGTCCGGAAGCTTGCCGATCACGGTGATCTCTTCGCGGTCGACGACCACCGTCGGGTCGCCGTCGAACCAGTTCTCCGGAAGGCGACCCGCGAACCATTCCGCGGCGTCGCTGGCGTCGGGTTGCTGGGCCTGCTGCCAGCCCCCGGGGCGGCCGTAACGCCGCCCGTGTGTGTGATGCGCTTTCATGATTACATGATTACACCGTTGTACATGTAAAGGAATGCTCTTTCACCGGCAGCGAAACGGCCGACCGGCGCGGGGCAAACTTCCGCCGTCCCGGCCTCGGTGCCGCGGGCGGTCGAGGAACCCGGCCAACCGGGAAAACCCGTTGATCTGGGCAGTTCGTCGGCGTATTTTTGTTAGCGAAGCAGGCCCGGAAGCGACCAATTCGAAGTGCCGGAACACGGGGTAGGAATCCGGCCGCGTAGGACACGCATAAGACGGAGTCAGACGCCCCCTGGAGTCGCGCCGGGCCTGCCCATGTGCCGGGCCTTCTTCTCCCGGGCCGCGTGGCCGTCAGCCGCCGTCGCCGCGCCGAACGCGAAAGAGCTTCACCTCGCTCTTGATGCCCTTGAGACGACGTGCACCGGCGAACGATCCGGAGAACTCACCGCGGTCGCCGATGACGTCCCAGACCGAATCCGCAACCAGGACCGTGCCCGGGCGAGCCACATTGGTGACACGGCTTGCCACGTTGACCGGGCTGCCGAACCAATCACCGGCTCGGCTCACCGCCATCCCGGACGCCACCCCCGCCCGCAACCGGGGAAAGTCGTTGTCGGTGTCGACGACCTCGACGAGTTTGACGAGGACGTCGAGCAACGGCAGCGGATCGGGGCAGACGAACATCACCGCATCCCCGATGGTCTTGATGAATCGCACCGGGGGCACGGTCATGTCCCGGGCGAGGATGGCCAGCCGGTTGGCCAGGTGGCCCAGCTCCTCCGGTGACACCGCCTCGCCGATCTTGGTGAACCCGACCAGGTCCGCGAAGGCAACGGTGATCTGGCGCGCTCCCGGGAGCGGCTTGCCGGCGGCCCGCTCCGCGGCGTTGATCGCCTCGGTCTCCATCATGTGACGCAGCTGCATGAACAACATGTTCTCGATCATCGGGCCGAGCATGGGTGCGATCTGGCTCACCAAAGCCTTTGACGCCTGGGCGATTTCGAGCTCGGTGGCGCCCGGGCGCATGATCGCCGAAAGGGCCGTGTAGCGCATCACCTCGGCGGCCCGCGACAGCCCCTCGGCGAGCACCCGCACCACCAGGACCAGCTGTTCGGGATCGAGTCCCAGCTCCACGAACCGCTGCGTGAAGGCGGCCGCTTCGCCGTCGGCGCGCATGTGCACGACCGCGTCGGGGTCGTCCACGCGGACCAGACCGATCGCGCGCTGCACCTGCTGCAGCAGCCCCAGATCGATGCCGTAGGCCTCGCTGATCTCGCGGGTGGAGACGTAGCTGCCGTCGTCGCCGATGAGGTGGCGGGTGGCCAGCAGTAAGGGCGGATTGGTGGTGCGGATCTCCTCGGCGGTGACGCCCTGCTCGAGCAGCCACCTCACCAGCTCGGCGCGCTCCGTGCGCGCGCTCCCCTCGAGCCCCTCGAGCAGATCGTCGATGTCGTGGTCGGCCCCGTCCTGCACGTCGCCAACGTACAACGCGGGCAAGCCATGATGTGAGGTGATGAGCACACCGCTGCTGCGCGGATTCCCGCCCGTCGTCGATGAGCGCGCCAGGACGCTGATCCTCGGCTCGTTTCCCAGCGCACGGTCGCTGGCCGTCGGCCAGTACTACGCCAATCCGCGCAACGCGTTCTGGTCGATCACCGGTGAGCTGTTCGGCTTCGACGCGGCCGCGCCGTACGACGGACGGCTCGCGGCACTGCGGTCCCACGGCGTCGCCCTCTGGGACGTGCTGCAGGCATGCCGCCGGGTCGGTAGCTCCGATTCGGCGATTGAGCCGAATAGTCTGTCGGTCAACGATTTTGGTGAGTTATTCGAGCGCCACCCCACCATCACGGCGGTGTACTTCAACGGCGCCAAGGCCGCCGACCTGTTCCGCCGGCTTGCGTCGGCGCCCGAGCGGATGCGGTATCAACGATTGCCGTCGACCAGCCCGGCCCATGCGGTGCGCCCGGGCGCCAAGCTCGCGGCCTGGGCTGCGCTGCTGGATTTTGCTTAGGAGACCGGCGGCCGCCGCAGGGCCCACGGCCGGGCGGCTTCGATCTGCGCCGAGAGCGACAGCAGGGTCGCTTCGTCATAGGGCCTGCCGACGAGTTGGATCGACATCGGCAAGCGGTCCCCGTCGAAGTCCCAGGGAACCACCGCCGCGGGCTGACCGGTCAGGTTCCAGACCTGTTGGTAGGGAACGTATTGACCGACCCGCAGCAGCGTGGACACGGCGCCGCGGCGTTGATACGCGCCGATACGCGACGGTCCCGTTGCGGTGCCGGGGGTGACGACGACGTCGACGTCGTCGAAGATCGCCTGGATCCGCGAAATCACCGCACCCTCGTTGGCCCGGATGGCCTGCATCCGCCGGTCGGAGAAGAACGACCCCAGGCGGGCCATGTTGCGGGTGCGCGTTTCCAGGCGTTCCGGGTGGGCCAGGGCGTCCGCGTCGTCGCAGATGCCGCGCAAATAGCGGGGCAGGTAGTTCGTGAGTATCGCCGAGGCGGGATATTCGGGGTCGGCCGCGATGACGTCATGGCCGAGGTCGCGAAGCAACGCTCCCGCCTGGTCGACCGCCGCCAGCTCCGCCCTGCCGACCCTGACCGGGAGCGGGGTTGGGACCTTGGTGCTCAACGCGATTCGCAACCGGCCGGGGCTTCGTCCCGCCGCGATCGCGAACTCCCCTTCGGGGCCGGGCACCGTCGACGTCGCGTCCAGGAACACCGCGGCGTCCATCACCGTCCGCGCGATCGGGCCGTTGACGCTCAGCCCGTACCAGGCGTCGTCGTGCGGTTCCAGCGACACGCGATCGCGTTGCGGCTTCAGGCCGAACAGGCCACACCACGTCGCCGGGATGCGGATCGAGCCGCCACCGTCGGATCCCAGTGCCAGCGAAGCCAACCCGGCGGCGACCGCGGCGGCACTCCCGCCGCTGCTACCGCCGGGGGTTCGATTGGGATTCCACGGGTTACGGGTGGCTCCGAAGGTCATCGACTCGGTGTAGGGCAGCATCATCAGCTCGGGCACGTTGGTTTTGCCGATGATCACGGCGCCCGCGGCCCGCAACCGGCGCACCACCTCCGCGTCGGAGGTGACGGCGGGCCGGTGTCCCCCGCTGCCGAAAGTGGTCACCTCCCGGGCGACGTCGACATCGTCCTTGATCGCGATCGGCACGCCGAGCAGCGGCAGCCGTTCGCCCGCGTCCAGGCGCTCCTGCGCCACGGCGGCCTCGTAACGGGCTTGGTCGGCGAGTACCACCCGGTAGCACCGCAGCTGGCTGTCCAGCCGCGCGATCCGCTCCAGGTAGAGCTCGAGCAACTCCGGCGCGGTCAATTCACCGTTGGCCAGCATGCGCGCGTGTGCCGCCGCGCCGGCGAAGGCGAGATCGTTCACCGCGGCAGCGTATCTCGCCGCGGCAGCCAGTACCGTGGGCGACATGTCCTGCGTGTTCTGTGCGATCGTCGCCGGCGAGGCTCCGGCCATCCGGATCTACGAAGACGACGACTACCTGGCCATCCTCGACATCCGCCCGTTCACCCGCGGCCACACGTTGGTGCTGCCCAAACGGCACACCGTCGATCTCACCGACACCCCGCCGGAAACACTGGCCGGGATGGTCACCCTGGGCCAACGCATCGCCCGGGCCGCGCGCAGCACCGAATTGGCCGACGCGACGAACATCGCGGTCAATGACGGCAGCGCCGCTTTCCAGACCGTCTTCCACATCCACCTGCACGTTCTGCCCCGCCGCAATGGCGACAAGCTGTCGGTGGCCAAGGGGCTGTTGCTGCGCCGCGACCCCGACCGGGACGCCACCGGCCAGATTCTGCGCACGGCGCTGGCCCGCATCGATGCAACTCAGCCGGATTGAGCCGCCGGCCAGCTCACGGCCCGCGCCGGCACCAACCTGGCAAAAGCCCCACTTTGCGGACGTCAGCAGCGGTTTAATGCCCTGTAACTCGTGGTGAGGTCGTTCATTTCCTCACCACACAGCAGGGGAGCGGCTGGTGCGGTGTTGAAACGCTGGGCGGTGAATCCGTGGCGGCGGTTAGGGGTGTCCGCGCGCAGCGGCTGGCTGCTCGTCGGCGCGTACGGCGTCGCCGAGTTGCTGATCGTGGTGTCGAAGTTCTGGGGATCGCGTGGCCCCTACGGGACGCGGCCGATCAACGAGGTCGTCATCGCGGTGTGCCTTGCCAGTACGGCGGTGTGCGCCGGCGCAGCGGCCCGCCGCAGGGTCGGACGGCAGCGCTACGGCTGGCTGGCGCTGGTCACGGGCCTGCTCGGCTGGGCCGCGGGTGAGATCATCTGGGCGGTCTACGACGTGCGCCCCGAATTCGACCACGCCGCCAACCCGGCGGCGACCGAGATCGTGCTGCTGCTGTACCCGGTCGGCGCCATGGCCTCGTTGGTGCTGCTGTCCCGGCTCTCTAGCCTCGACAACTTCCGGCGCCTGGTGCTCGACGGCCTGATCGTGGCGACTTCGCTGTTCGTCATCTCCTGGGTGTTCGTGGTCGAAACTCAGCTGCGCGAGCACACCGGCGCCCGGCTGACGACGCTGGCGGAGGTCTTCAGCGACATCGTCCTGTTGACGACGGCGATCCTGATGATGTCGCGGGCGCGCCCCGGCGACCAGCCGAGCCGGATGCTGCTGGCCGGTGGGATCGGCACGATCAACTTTGCCGACCTGGTGCTGGTTTTCGACACCGGCATCGGCAGCTATCACACCGGCTACGTGGCCGACCTGGCCCGGGTGGCCGGGCTGGCGATGTTGGCGGTGGCCGCGGCGGCCAGCCGGCACGAACATCCCGCGCCGGCATCGCAGGCATTGCCGGACGAGATGGAGCTGCACACCCGCCTGTGGCTGCCGTACCTGCCGCTGACCACGGCGGCCGCGGTGGGATGGGCGCACGCCGCCGGCAATACGATGCACAAACCGCTGCTGGGCGCGCTGGGAATACTCGTGGCGGCCGTACTGGCCCGGCAATTCGTGGCCCTGGTGGAGAACCAGAATCTGCTGTCCGAAGTCGCGCAGGAGGCCTTCCGCGACCACCTGACCGGTCTGGCCAATCGGGCGCTCTTCCTGCATCGGTTGGAGCTGGCCGTCGCGCGCCGACACCCCGACGGCACACCGATCGCGGTGTTGTGCCTGGACCTCGACAATTTCAAAGCGGTCAACGATGCCCTGGGCCATCCGGCCGGCGACGAACTCCTGGTCCGGGTGGCCGGCCGGCTCACCGCCGCGCTGGGTGACGCGGGAACCATCGCCCGGCTGGGTGGCGACGAATTCGCGGCGGTCATCGAAACCTCCGTCGAAGAATCTCAGGCCGCCGCGCACCGCATCCTCGACGCCTTCACCGGACCCATCCTGATCGACGGCATTCCGATCACGGTGCGGCCGAGCATCGGATTCACCGTGGCCACCGGCTCGGCGAACTGCACCGTCGATCAGCTGCTGCGGCACGCCGACTTGGCCATGTACGCCGCCAAACGCGAAGGCGGCCAATGCATCCGCAGCTTCATGCCCGACCTGCCGCTGCCATATGCGTTTCCGGCGGCGCCGGGTGCGCACCGATCGCCGGTGGCCTCCCGCGTTATCGGAGGCGGCAACGGCGACACGCCGCGCGATTCCCGGCCGGCCACCGCCGAGGTCGCGACGGCGGAACCGAGTCCGCCCGAGGAGGCTCCCGACGACGTCCGCTGGCCGCCGCTGGACGTCCGGGCCGCAATCGCGCTGCTGGCAACCGGATTGGTCGCCTTCACCGTGTCCAGCATCGTACGTCCGAACGCCGGGCTCGGCATCGTCTCGGCCGCCGCGCTGTATACGGCGCTCACCGTGGTGGCGGCCGGACTGATTGCCCTTCGCGCATACCGTGTTTCGGCCGACCGGTTCGCCTGGGCGCTGATCGCCGCAGGCATGGCATCCTCGGCCGTGGGCGACGTCGTCTATGCCCTGTGGGTGCCCAACGGCCGATCCCCCTCGGTGGCCGATCCGGAATACCTGGCGTACTACTCCTTCGTCTATGCCGGGCTGGTGCTGCTGATGCGGGCACGGCTCAAGCGGCTGCCGATCCCGATCCAGCTCGACTCGTTCATCTGCTCGTTGACGTTGGCGGCGGTGGCCGCGGCGTTGACGGCCGGCCCGATCCGGGCGGCCGCGGTACACAGCCCGGCGACCGTATGGATTGGGTTGGCCTATCCGTGGAGTGATCTGGTGCTGCTGGCCCTGGCCGCCGGTATGCTGCCAATCCTTGGTTGGCGCAACGAAATTCGCTGGGCGCTGCTGGTGGCCGGATTGGTGTTGTTCGCGGTCGCGGACGCCGCTTATCTCTTTCAGACGTCCGCCGGCTTGTACCGGGCCGGCTCGGTGCTGGACGCGTGCTGGGCCGCGTCGTCGTTGCTCATCGCGATGGCGAGCTGGGCCAAATCGTCGTCGATCACGCCACCGCCCCGAAGCCGATACGGGCCCTACATCACTCCGGTGGCGTCCGCCGGCGTGGCGCTGGGCGTGATCGTCCTGGCCCATCATTCGCGACTCGCCGCGACGCTGGCGGCGTTGAGCCTGGTCGTGGCGACCGGTCGGTTCGCGCTGACCTTCCGCAACGCGAACCTGCTGGAGACGAACGACAGACTCGCCATGATCGACGAGTTGACGGCGCTGCCGAACCGGCGTTCACTGGCGACGGCCCTGACCGGGCTGCCCGTTTCGACACCATCGGGGGCCAGATCGATTCCGACCCGAGCACACGCGCGCCGCGCGCTGTTGTTGTTGAGCCTGAGCGATTTTCACGAGATCACCGACTCGATCGGCAGGCAGTTCGGTGACGAGCTGCTCTGCCACATCGCAAACCGGCTGGCCGGCTGCGTCCGTCGTGACGATCTGCTCGCACGGGTGGGCGAAGACCAATTCGCCGTGTTGCTGTCGGATGGGGCCAGCCTCACCGCGGCCAGCGCCTCGGCGGGCCGGCTGCTCGAAGCGCTCAGCGAGCCAATCGCTTTGGATCCGATCACGGTGCAGGTGGACGCCCGCATCGCCATCGCGCTCTGCCCAGACCATTGCGACTCCCCGCAGGACTTGTTAAGCCGCGCCGAAACCACCATGGCGCATGCCAAATCCGCCCGCAGCAAGATCGCGGTCTACGACTCCTCGTTCGAGGTTCATCGGGACAACGACCCGAGCCTCATCGAGGAGTTGCGCACGGCGTTGTTCGATACCGACGAGCTGAGGCTGCACTACCAGCCCAAGATCGACGGCCGCGACGGCAGCGTCCACAGTGTGGAGGCGGTGCTGCGCTGGCAGCACCCCACCCGCGGAACACTGCTGCCCGAGGAGTTTTTGTCCGTCGCCGAACGCGCCGGGCTGATGCGCAAGATCTCCAACCGCACGCTGTCCATGGCTCTGGCGCAGGTCCGCTCGTGGCGCGAAGAAGGCATCCCGCTGACCGTCGCGGTGAACCTGTCCACGACCAACCTGCTGGACATCGAACTCGTCGGCACCGTCGAGCGGCTTCTGGCCAACCACGATCTGCCCGCCGATGCGCTCATCCTCGAGATCACCGAGAGCGCGCTGGTGGATTCCGTGCGATCCCGCAACACCGTCGCCGCGCTGCAGGGCCTGGGAATCCGCATCTCGCTCGACGATTACGGCACCGGTTGGTCGTCATTGGCTCGACTGCAAGAGGTTTCGGTCGACGAGCTGAAACTCGACCGCATCTTCGTGTCGCGCCTGGCCCACGACGCCCGATCGGTCGCCATCGTGCGGTCGACGGTGGCGCTGGCGTCCAACCTGGGCGCCGATCTGGTCGCCGAGGGAGTCGAAAACGAGGCCACCCTGCACGCCCTGCGGCGGTATGGCTGCAACATCACCCAGGGCTTCGTGCACAGCCCGCCGCTGCCACCGGACGACCTGCGCGACTGGATGGCCCGCCATGCGCCGAATCCGCACGCCGACAGGTCTAGAGCGCGTTCGAACGAGGGCTAGAACAGCTCCTTGGCCAGTAGCTCCAGCGTCGCGACCCGTGCGGGCGCGCTGTCGGGATCGGTACCGCGGCGCGCCGAGGCCACCGGGTTCACCATGACCTCGTCGACGCCGAACCGGTCGGCCAGCGCCCGGATCTGGTCGGCGGCCTCGGCCGGTGCCCCCAACACGGCGCGTTGCAAGCCGCTTTCGACGATCCGCTGCTGCTGTCCGGTCAGGTCGGCGACCGCGGCCTCCTCGACCAGCGGCACCGGCCCCAGCGGCTGCCCGGTTCGGAGCCGGGCCATCATCTGCAGGTTAGGCAACATCAAAGCCGTTGCCTCTTCCCGTGTTTCGGCTACCGCCGCGTTCACTGTCAGAAAGGTCAGCGGCTCGGCCGTCAGCTCACTGGGCTTGAAGCGCGAGCGGTACACCTCGAGCGCCTCTTCGGTTCCGTTGCCGGAGAAGTGATGTGCGAACACGTAGGGCAGTCCCTTGGCCGCGGCCAGGTGCGCCGAGTACATCGACGAGCCCAGCAGCCACAGCCGCGGTTCACCGGCCGCGGCCGGGGTGGCCCGCAGGGTGTAGTCACCCGAGCGCAGCGGCACCCGCACACCGCGCGCGCTCATCAGCGCCGCCACGTCGTCGAGGTATTCGGGGAAGTTCTCGATGTCGCGATCGTCGCGGCCGCCGCGCAGCGCATACGACGTCACCGGATCCGATCCGGGCGCCCGGCCGATGCCGAGGTCGATCCGGCCCGGGGCGGCGGCTTCCAGCAGCGCGAACTGCTCGGCCACGGCCAGCGGGGCGTGATTGGGCAGCATCACGCCGCCCGACCCGAGCCGCAGCTGGGAGGTCTGCGCGGCCAGGTAGGCGAGCACCACCGGCGGACTGGTGGCACCCACCGACGGCATGTTGTGGTGCTCGGCGACCCAGTAGCGGGTGAAACCGAGCCGGTCCGCCGCCTGCGCGAGCTGCACGGTGGCCGCCAGGGCCCCACCGGTCGTCTGGTCGGTGCGCACCGGGATCAGGTCAAGGACGGAAAGACGCACGATCGCGTCAACGCGTGCGGGCCCGCAAACGTTCCCGCCGAACGGGCTCAGTAGTCCTTGAGCGTGATCGAGGCGACGATCCGGTCGAACACCTCTTGCGGTATCGGCGCACCGCCGGGAATGTTGTCCACCACCAGCCACTGGTTGCGCTTGACGTAGTCGCTGAACTCGCGGTGATAGTTTGCGAAGCCGGTCTCGTGGTCGACCGTCCCCTCCTGGGAGGCCGCCTTGAGCTCGCCGGCCAGGATGTAGGCGCCCAGCAGCGCGACGCTGGTGCCCTGACCCGACAGGGGTGAACAGCAGTACCCGGCGTCACCGACCAGCGCCACCCTCCCCCGCGACCAACGATCCATCTTGATCTGCGACATCTCGTCGAAGTAGAAGTCCGGTGCGGTCCTCATGTACTCCAGCAGCTGTGGGCGAATCCAGCCGTCGCCCGCCATCCGGCGCTCCAGCTCGGCCAATTGGGCCTCGGTGTCGCGGTAGTCGATCCGCAGATCGGTGTCCATGAAGCCGACCATGGCTCGGGCCTCGGTGTTGTTGCGCGCGCTGTAGACCCCCGCCATGCTGGCGTCCCCGTAGTGCCACATCTGCCAGTAGTCCAGGTCCAAGAAATTGGGCACCGTGAAGATCGCCGCGTGCGTGCCCAGCCTCTCGATGAAATCCTCTTCCGGCCCGAACACCAACCGCCGCACATTGGAGTGCAATCCGTCGGCGCCGATCACGAGATCAAAACTGCGCGGCGCGGCCCGCTCGAAGGTGACGTGGACCGCCGCGCCGTCGTCCTGCAGGGCGGTAATGGTGTCGTCGAAGAGGTACTCGGCCGTCCATTGGCTTGCGCCATAGAGCAATTCGACCAAGTCGTCGCGCAACAGCTCGATGTTGGGACTGTCGATGGGCCCCCCGGTCGGCGTCGACTCGGTGTCCCGCGACAATTCGTTGCCGTCACCGTCGACGACCGAGGACCCCTGGATTTGCGTCTTGCGCTTCTGGGCGGCGCCCAGCAGGCCCATCCGCTCGAGCACCGTCAACGCCGGTCCGCGCACGTCGATCGCCTGACCGCCCGGCCTCGGCCCCCGGTGGCGCTCCACGACGGTCACCGAAAAACCATGCCGCCCAAGCCAAAACGCGGTCGCCGCGCCCGCCACGCTGGCGCCCGATACCAGAACCTCGGTCACTTGATCCCTGCCAGTTCCTTTGCGTCGCGAAAGACGTCGTCGAGCATTGCTGGTGTCAACCTACCGGTGAACATGTTTTGCTGGCTCGGGTGGTAGCAGCCGAGCAATCGCACACCGGGCGCCAAATCGGCAACGACCCCGTGGCCGAACCGGGGCTTGCGCCCCGCGAAGGTGCCCGGCAGCCGCAGCGCGATCTGCCACCCGAACCCGCCCAGGGCCACGACCACGCGGACATCCTCGGACACCAACCGCCATTCGGCCTGCAGCCAGGGCCAGCAGGCGTCGCGCTCCTCGGTGGTCGGGGCGTTGGCGGGGGGCGCACACCGCACCGGCGCGACGATGCGAATCTTCTTGGTCTGCAACCCATCCGCGGCGTCGACACTGGTCGGCTGGTTCACCAGTCCGGCCCGGTACAACGCCGCGTACAACTGGTCGCCCGAGCGGTCGCCGGTGAACATCCGCCCGGTCCGGTTGGCGCCGTGCGCGGCGGGCGCCAGGCCGACGATCAACAGCCGCGGCCGCACCGACCCCCAGCTGGGCACCGGCCGCCCCCAATACGGTTGGTCGGCAAAGGCTCGGCGCTTGACCACGGCGACGTCCTCGCGCCAGCCGACCAATCGCGGGCAGGCCCGGCAGACGCTGACCAGCGCGTCGATTTCGGGGATCGAGCCGGCGCCTTGGGCGAGTTCGGCAACGGCGGCGGCATCCGTTGCCACCGGGGTCTGCAAAGTGGCCGGATCGCCCGGCCATCCTGCGCCGGCCCCGACCGGAGAGCCGAACATCTGGCCGGTGCGTGGGTGGGCGAGCACATGAACATCCTGCATGAGCCGAAGAATTCGGTCGCCGCAAATACAGCTTTGGCATACATTCAGCGGCGATATTCCAATGAAAAGCGGCGGTCCAGCGTTCCTGATCCTGTTCGCCACGCTGATGGCGACGGCGGGTAGCGGCATCTCGATAGTGGCGTTCCCGTGGTTGGCGTTGCAGCACCACAACAGCGCGCGCGATGCCTCGGCCGTGGCCCTGGCGATGACGCTGCCGTTGGTCGTGTCCACTCTCGTCGCCGGCGCCGCGGTCGACTTCTTCGGACGCCGCCGGGTGTCGCTGGTCTCCGATTCGCTGTCCGGGGCGGCGGTGACCGCCGTGCCGCTGATCGCGTGGTGGTTCGGCGCGGACGCCCTCAACCTGGCCGTGCTGGCCGTGCTGGCCTTGTTCGCGGCGGCATTCGACCCGGCCGGGGCGACGGCGCGCGAGTCGATGCTGCCCGAGGCGGCCGCCCGGGCGGGATGGTCGCTGGCCCGCACCAACAGCGTCTACGAGGCGATTCTCAACCTGGGGTTCATCGTCGGACCGGGCATCGGCGGCCTGATGATCGCCACGGTCGGCGGGATCGACACGATGTGGGTGACGGCGGGGTTGTTCGGGCTGTCGATCCTGACGATCGGGCCGCTGCGCCTCGCGGGCGCCGGCAAGCCCGGGCGCGAGACACGGCCCTCCGGCTGGATGTCCGGAATCGCCGAAGGGCTGCGCTTCGTCTGGAACTCGCGGGTGCTCAGGACGCTCGGGCTGATCGACCTGGCCGTCACCGCGCTCTACCTGCCGATGGAAAGCGTGCTGTTCCCGAAGTACTTCTCCGACCAGCACCAGCCCGCGCAACTGGGGTGGGCGCTGATGGCGATCGGGTTCGGCGGCGTGGCCGGAGCGCTCGGCTATGCCGTGCTGTCGAAACACCTGCGACGGCGCACAGCCGTGCTGACGGCCACCCTCACCTTCGGGGCGGCGACGGTGGGGCTCGCGTTCCTGCCGCCGTTGCCGGTGATCCTGGTGCTGTGCGCGGTCACCGGCGTGGTCTACGGACCGATCCAGCCGATCTACAACTTCATGATGCAGACCCGCGCCCCGCATCGGCTGCGCGGTCGAGTGGTCGGGGTGATGACCGGGTTGACCTACGCGGCGGGCCCGCTGGGCTTGCTGGTGGCCGGCCCGCTGACCGACGCGGCCGGGTTGAAGATCACGTTCCTGGCGCTGGCGGTGCCGATTCTGCTGATCGGCCTGGCCGCCTGCAGGCTGCCGTCGCTGCACGAACTGGACCGCGCGCCGGAGTTCGCGCAAGACCCGGGACAGGAAGGCGGGCTTAGTATCGGGCCGTGAGCTCTGACGCCCTGGCCAGCCTGATCGCCGACCTGCCCGACGGGATGGTCGTCACCGACCCGACGGTCACCGAGGGCTACCGCCAGGACCGCGCGTTCGACCCGTCGGCCGGCAAGCCGCTGGCCGTGGTGCGGCCGCGGCGCACCGAAGAGGTGCAGACCGTGCTGCGCTGGGCCGCCGCACACCGGGTCCCGGTCGTGACCCGCGGCGCCGGCAGCGGCCTGTCCGGCGGGGCGACCGCACTGGACAACGGCATCGTGCTGTCCACCGAGAAGATGCGCGACATCACCATCGACCCGGTGACCCGGACCGCCGTGTGCCAGCCGGGGCTGTTCAACGCCGAGGTGAAGAAGGCGGCCGCCGAACACGGCCTGTGGTATCCGCCGGACCCGTCGTCGTTCGAAATCTGCAGCATCGGCGGCAATATCGCCACCAATGCCGGCGGGCTGTGCTGCGTGAAGTACGGCGTCACCACCGATTACGTGCTGGGCATGCAGGTGGTGCTGGCCGACGGCACCGCGGTCCGGCTGGGCGGCCCGCGCCTCAAGGATGTCGCGGGGCTGTCGTTGACGAAGCTGTTCGTCGGCAGCGAGGGCACGCTGGGCGTCGTCACCGAGGTGACCCTGCGGCTGGTGCCCAAGCAGAACGCGTCCAGCATCGTGGTGGCCGCCTTCGCGACCGTCGAGGACGCGGTCGACGCGGTGCTCGGCGTCACCGCGCGGCTTCGTCCCTCGATGCTGGAGTTCATGGACTCGGTGGCGATCAACGCCGTCGAGGACACCCTGCGCATGGATCTCGACCGCGGGGCGGCCGCCATGCTGGTGGCCGGGTCCGACGAGCGCGGCCGCGCCGGCAGCGAGGACGCCGAGATCATGGCCGAGGTGTTCGCGGAACACGCTGCGACGGAGGTGTTCTCGACCGACGATCCCGACGAGGGCGAGGCGTTCGTGGTCGCCCGCCGGTTCTGCATCCCGGCCGTCGAAGCCAAGGGATCGTTACTGCTCGAAGACGTCGGGGTGCCGCTTCCGGCGCTGGGCGAGCTGGTCACCGGGATCGCGCACATCGCCACCGAGCGCGACCTGATGATCTCGGTGATCGCGCACGCCGGCGACGGCAACACCCACCCGCTGATCGTCTACGACCCCGCCGATGCCGACATGACCGAACGCGCCCACCTGGCGTTCGGCGAGATCATGGACCTGGCCGTCGGGTTGGGCGGCACGATCACCGGCGAGCACGGCGTCGGCCGACTGAAGCGGCCCTGGCTGGCCGGCTATCTGGGACCCGACGTGATGGACCTCAACCGGCGCATCAAGCAGGCGCTCGATCCGCAGGGCATCCTCAACCCCGGCTCGGGCATCTAGCCCTTTTCACCGAGCGTCACACCAGCGTGGCGTTCGCCGCCGAGCGTCACGCCAGCGTGGCACCCGAGAGAAGCGCGGTTGACATCGCGGTTGACATATTGTCGCCGCTGTCGTACGAATGAGACATGGCTGCAGTTATGTCTCACGGTGCGCCGGTCAAGTTTCAGCTGGCGACCGCCGACACCTGGCCGAACCCGTGGCCGATGTACCGCGCGTTGCGCGATCACGACCCGGTGCATCACGTCGTGCCGGCGAATCATCCCGAGGACGACTACTACGTGCTCTCCCGGCACGCCGACGTGTGGGCCGCCGCCCGCGATCACGAAACCTATTCGTCGGCACAGGGCTTGACCGTCAACTATGGCGACCTGGAAATGATTGGGCTGCAGGATAATCCACCGTTTGTGATGCAGGATCCTCCGGTGCACACGCAGTTCCGCAAGCTGGTGTCGCGCGGCTTCACGCCGCGGCAGGTGGAGGCGGTGGAACCCAAGGTCCGGGAGTTCGTCGTAGAGCGCATCGAGCGGTTGCGCTCGGCCGGGGGCGGCGACATCGTCGCGGAGCTGTTCAAGCCGCTGCCGTCGATGGTGGTGGCCCATTATCTCGGTGTGCCCGAGGAGGATTGGGCGCAATTCGACGGCTGGACCCAGGCGATCGTCGCGGCCAACACCGCCGAGGGCGGGGTCGCCGGCGCGCTGGAAACCGTCGGCGATGCCGTCGGGTCGATGATGGCCTACTTCACCGGGCTGATCGAACGGCGCCGGACCGAACCTGAGGACGACACCATCTCGCACCTGGTATCTGCCGGAATCGGCAGCGAGGGCGGGGCCGGCGGCATCGCCGGCACGCTGTCGATCCTGGCGTTCACGTTCACCATGGTCACCGGCGGCAACGACACCGTCACCGGCATGCTCGGCGGCTCGACGCCGTTGCTGCACCAACGGCCCGACCAACGTCAGCAGCTGGTGAACGACCCCGGTCGCATTCCCGACGCGGTCGAGGAGTTGCTGCGGATGACCTCACCGGTGCAGGGACTGGCCCGCACCACCACCCGCGACGTGACTGTCGGTGAGACCACCATCCCGGCCGGGCGCAGGGTGCTGCTGCTGTACGGTTCGGCCAACCGCGACGAGCGCCAATACGGTTCGGACGCAGGCGAACTCGATGTGACCCGCTGCCCCCGCAACATCCTGACGTTCAGCCACGGCGCGCACCACTGCCTGGGCGCGGCCGCCGCCCGGATGCAGTCTCGCGTCGCGCTGACCGAACTGCTGGCCCGCTGTCCGGACTTCGACGTGGACGAATCCGGAATCGTCTGGGCCGGCAGCAGTTACGTCCGGCGTCCGCTGTCGGTACCCATCCGGGTGAAATCCTGATGGCCGGCAACGACTGGCTGGGCACGCACCGGACCGAGGCGGCCGCCGACCGCATCCTCGACGCCGCCGAGCAGCTCTACACCGAGCGCGACTCGGAGTCGATCGGCATGAACGAAATCGCCCGGGCCGCAGGCTGTTCCCGCGCCACGCTGTACCGGTATTTCGAGAATCGCGAGGCGCTGCGAACCGCCTACATCCACCGCGAGACCCACCGGCTGGGCCGCGAGATCATCGCGCGCACCGGCGACATCGAGGACCCGCGCGAACGGCTGGTGGCGAGCATCCTGGTCACACTGGCGATGGTGCGCGAGAGCCCGGCGCTGGCATCCTGGTTCGCCACCACCCGCCCGCCGGTGGGTGGCGAATTGGCCGGGCAGTCCGATGTGATCGCGGCGCTGGCGGTGGCGTTCCTGCACTCGCTGGGTCCCGACGATCCCGCCGTCATCGAGCGCCGCGGCCGCTGGACGGTGCGGGTGATCGTCTCGCTGCTGACGCATCCGGGCCGCGACGAGGCCGAGGAGCGGGCGATGATCGAGGAATTCGTCGTCCCGATCGTGACGCCGGTCTCCGCCCGCGGCTAGCTGTCGTGACCTGACACGTTGTTGTCAGGCGGCGAGCCGGCTGATTGGTGGTCGTCCGCCCAATGCGGAGTGGCCTCGTCGAGTGTTGTAGCGGCGAAG
>NZ_BAAGDE010000043.1:0-54674 GCF_054660795.1 Mycobacterium sp. MUNTM1 | reverse complement strand
ACCTGGCCCATCATGAGGACCTTTCCGCAACGGCCATACCGCTGCAATCCGGTGTCCGCTAAACCGGGGCAAGCCCAAAGTGCACCACGTCCAAGACTGGGCACACACCCACCGCACCGACATCGACCAACTCACCCTGGCCTGTGGCCCCCACCACCGCCTCCTCGACAAAGGCTGGACCACCCGACAACGCAATAACGGCGACACCCAATGGATCCCGCCCGCACACCTCGACCGCGGCCAACCCCGGACCAACACCTACCACCACCCCGAAAAGCTGTTGGCGGATGACGACGACGGCCCGTAGCTATCCGGCGGGTGCGGCCGGCCGTCGGTTGCTTGCCACCTCAGGGGCTCGAGACGTTGGCTACGTCTTGCGCAACAGCGGAGCCGGGACGCCGATCAACAAGCGCCGCACGGCATCCCATGCATGACGCAGCGTCGCTTGCACAGTAGGCGAATCGGTGCCGAGGATACGCACCCATGCGCCACGATCACCCGGAAGGACGCTGACTCCTGCGGTGGCCGAGTCCGCGACGGCGCCGTGCAGCGTATCGGCGACAACCGCGGCCGGCCGCAGCGGACTGACAACGAAGAGCGTGGCCATAAGCGTGTGCCCACCGAGCATCCCGGGTCCGGTGACCGCAGACTCCTGCGGGGAAAACCTGATCCGGTCGATGGCGATCTCCCCGTCGTCGGGGTCGACGAGTTCCAGATCGGTGGCAAGGACGTCGTATCGGTGGTGTTCGCTGCGCGCCAGACGACCGGCCATCAGCACCTCACCGATAAGCACGGTGGCGGTCCGGTCCACCGTGACCGTCGTGTGCTGATAGAACCGTGCGCCCGGATACGGGATGAGCGCGTCGGGCAGATATTCCAGGTAGGCTCGCGGGCCCGCCCGCAGTCCGACAGTCTGGGTGGCGAAGTCGGCGTCCATGTGGTGCACCTTGGTCGCGGCCTGGGTCGTCAGATGCAGCGCCGTGTCGACTCCGCAGTCCACGTCCAGCCGCAGCCGGTCGGCCTGCACGACGCCGCCGCCGGTAGACATCAGATAGACCACCGGCAAGTCCGGCCGCAACGGGTCGACATAGAGCGGACGCATGATCTGCAGCGGTGACTTCTGATAGCGGCGCACCAACTCGGTGCGCGCGCCCACACGCTCAAATCCGAGCTCGAGCAGCCCCACCTTGCCCGGGCGCCCCACCGACAAAGTGTCCGGGGAACCGGCGAAACCCCGCACCGCCGACGGGATGGTCGCCGGTGCGTAATGAGCCGACGACAACCGTTCCGGCACAACGGCACTCACGCGGGAAGACGCCGATAGCTCTCGATGAAGTCGGCCACGTGGTCGATCCCTTGTCCCTCAAGGCAATTCGTCAATATCACTGGACGGCCCTCACGTACCCGCTCGGCGTCGCTCCTCATCACCGATACGTCCGCACGCACGTATTGCGCGATGTCGACCTTGTTGATCACCAAGAGGTCCGAGTCGGTGATTCCCGGCCCTCGCTTGCGCGGCATCTTCTCACCCTCCGCGGTATCGAGGACAAAGATGAACACATCTGCCAGAAGCGGGCTGAACGTCAAAGTCAGGTTGTCGCCGCCGGATTCGTACAGCAAGGTGTCGATGCCCGGAAAGCGGTCGAGCAGCTCGGCTCCGGCGGCAAGGTTCATCGTCGGGTCATCGCGCACCGCTGTGTGCGGACACGATCCCGTCTCCACGCCCACTACCCGCTCGGGCGCCAGCACCCCCGTCAGCGTTCGCCGGACGTGGTCGGCGTCTTCCTGGGTATAGATGTCGTTGGTGATCACCGCAGGCTGATGTCCGCGTAGGATCAGGCTGGGCACCAACGCCTCGATCAGCGCCGTCTTTCCCGAACCGACCGGGCCGCCGATGCCGACCCGTAATACATTGTGCACCATTGCCTCTCTCATCCTCAGGTGGCAAAAAGCCGAGCGTCTGCTCGTTCGTGGCGTCCCGACATGACGTCGGCGAGCGGCGCGCAGGCGCCGAGCTCGGCGAGTGGGCGACTCAGCGCCTGCCGCGCGACCTCGGCGATCACCGGCACCACATCGCGAAGCAGCCGCTGCGCGCGGATGTGGTCGCTGAGCCGCAGCCGGACGGCCGCGCCGGCAAAGCTGGTCGCAAAGGCGAACAGCTCGCTGGCCACCGCGCTCGCCACCGGCGCGCCCGCGTCAGCGTAGACGACCCCCGCTACCACCGGCTGCGTCACCGGTGCCTTGTGCTCGGCTGCCAGGATGCGAAACCGCTCGACACTGTTGCCTCCGAACGACTCTCGGGCAACATCGAGCAGCTGCCGACCGGTCCGTGTCGACGCCATCCGCATCTCCCGGTTCAGCATCGTCGCATACAACCGGCGGTCCACCGCGACGACCTCGTCCCAATGGCCGCACGAAGCGCCGCGGTGCGCGATGGCCATTGCCGTGGCACCTGACGGGCCCACGGAATTCCGGAGCAGATCCTCCAGCAGCCGCGGCAGCTGCGACGGTTCGATCGCACGAGCCTGCGCGTAACCCTCCAGACCGTGAGACAGCGTGTAAAACCCACTGGGGAACGCCGAATCGGCCAGTTGCAGGCTGGCCAGCAGCGCCGCGAGATCCTCCGTCATGAGCGCCGCTCTCCCCCGCACGCGGGTGGTGCTCCCACCTCAGCGCTGCTTTGTATATCGTCGCCGGCGCGGGTCATGACCTCACGCCAGATAGAACAGTTGGGCCAGCGGAAGCGAGCGCGCCGGTTCGATCGTCGCGACCTCGCCGTCGAGGGTCACCCGGTAGGTGTCGGGATCGACCCTGACTTCTGGAGTGGCACTGTTGCGGACCATGTCCTGCTTGGCGACCGAGCGGCAATGCTGCACCGGCAGCGCCCGGCTGGTCAATCCCAGTTGCTCCGACACCCCGTTTTGGATCGCCTTCTGCGACATGAACGTTACCCGGGTGGCGGCCGCCGCCTTGCCGAACGCACCGAACATCGGGCGGTAATACACCGGCTGCGGTGTGGGCAGCGATGCGTTAGGGTCGCCCATCACCGACCAGTTGACCATGCCACCCTTGATCACCATTGTCGGTTTGGCGGCGAAGGAGTGGATCGGCCACAGCACGATATCGGCCAGTTTCCCCGGCTCGATCGACCCGATGTGGTCGGCAGTACCGCTGGCCAGCGCGGGATTGATCGTCATCTTCGCGACGTAGCGCAACACTCGATAATTGTCGTTGCGTGCCTTGCCGTTCGGGCCGGCATCCTCGGGCAGCGGGCCGCGCTGATCCTTGCAGTGATGCGCGGTCTGAAAAGCCCGGGTCCACGACTCGCCGACCCGTCCCATCGCCTGCGAGTCCGACGCGAAAATCGAGATCACCCCCTCGTCGTGCAGCACCGTTTCCGCGGCGATCGTCTCGGCACGCACGCGAGAGTCGGCGAACGACACATCCTCCGGGATGTTGTGACTGAGGTGATGACAGACCATCACCATGTCGAGCAACTCGTCGACCGAGTTCACCGTATAGGGCAGTGTCGGATTCGTTGATGCCGGCAGGACATTCGGCTCTCCGGCAATCTGCATGATGTCGGGCGCATGACCACCCCCGGCCCCTTCGGTGTGAAAGGTGTGGATGGCCCGGCCGTCGATCGCCGAGAGCGTGTTCTCGTAGAAGCCCGACTCGTTGAGCGTATCGGTGTGAATGGCCACTTGGACGTCGTACTGGTCGGCGACGCGCAGCGCGGTGTCGATCGCCGCCGGGGTGGAGCCCCAGTCCTCATGCACCTTGAGCCCGCAGGCACCGGCCTCGATCTGTTCGGCGAGCGGCTGAGGCAACGAGTTGTTGCCCTTGCCCAGCAGCCCGATGTTGACCGGAAGGTCGTCCACCGCCTGCAGCATCCGCGCAATGTTCCACCGCCCCGGGGTGCAAGTGGTGCCTCTGGTTCCATCGGTGGGGCCGACGCCGCCGCCGATCATGGTGGTGATGCCGTTGGACAATGCCTCGTAAACCTGCTGCGGCGCAATGAAATGGATGTGTGTGTCGACGCCTCCTGCGGTTGCGATGAGGTGTTCGCCGGCGATCACTTCGGTACCCGCCCCGATCACCAGATGCGGATGCACCCCGTCTTGGGTGTGCGGATTGCCCGCCTTGCCGATACCGACGATCAGCCCGTCCTTGATGCCGATGTCGCCCTTGACGACGCCCACCACGGCGTCAAGCACCACGGCGTTGGTGATCACCAGATCCAACGCACCCTGGACCGCATTCGTCGCCGGATCCTGGGCCATGCCGTCGCGGATCGACTTTCCCCCGCCGTACACCGCCTCGTCTCCGTGATAGCCGGAGTTGCAGTCTCTTTCGACCTCGACGACGAGGTTGGTGTCGGCCAACCGAAACCGGTCACCGACCGTCGGTCCGTACAGGTCCGTGTAGGTCTTGCGGGGAAGCGTCGTCATCGGTCCTCACTCTTTGTGCTGGCCGCTTGCGGATCATCGATGTCGTTGGCGCCCTTGAAGTTCAGCGCCTTCGCCCGGCGCATCGAAGCAACTCGGGTGTCAGCCGAGTTCAGCCCACCGTTGACCAGGTTGCTGAAGCCGACCATTCGCCCGTTGCCGCCATACGCACACAGCGTGACCTCACGAGTGTCGCCCGGCTCGAAGCGCACCGCGGTGCCCGAGGCGATATCCAGGTGCATGCCGTATGCCGCGGCGCGGTCGAATTCGAGCGCGCGGTTGGCCTCGAAGAAGTGGTAGTGGGATCCGACTTGGATCGCCCGGTCACCGGTGTTGCTGACCCGGATGGTCGTTCTCTTCCGACCGACATTGATTTCCACCGGATCCTCGCCGTAAATGTATTGTGCGCCTGCTGACATGCCCGCAGTCCTTCCTTCTTCGGTACCCCATCATCAATGGTCGGCGTGGTGGTGCGAGTGTGCGTAGCCATGGCCGTGCTCGGCGTGCAGGCCGGCGCTGATTCCGTCCTCCGCTCTAGCCAGCCGGTCGAGGGCTGCCCTGACGCGCGCCTGCACCACTTGGCAGATCATCGCGGTTCCGAGGAGCGGGCCGGCGTCTTCGACAGCTACCGTGGCGTTGTCGGTTTCGAGCGAGACGGGCCCGAAGCCTGCCGAAATCAACCCCACCCGCTGAGCACCGAGACGGGCCAGCCGCTCGATCCCTGCACTGATATCCGGGTCACCGCCGGCGAAGGCCACCTCGATCAATTGATGGCGCCCGTAGTGCCGTACCAGTCGCGCGATCCGGAACAACTCGGCGTCGTCGAAGGGACCGCCCGGGGGTGCCGTGATCAGGAGGCCGCGTGTCACGCCCGGGGTTTGCTCGAATCGCAATGCGGCCGAGCGCAGCCAAGCGATGAGGTGCTCGGCGGTACCGAACGGTGCAGCGAGGGCGACGCGGTGCGGGTGTCCGGACGCCACTGCCGCCCAGCGCAGCGCTCGGGCTGATTCGGCGACCAGCCGCGGGTCGCGCCCGATGGTCATGGGTACCACGCACACCGTCCGGGGCCCCTGCTCCAGCGCCGTGCTTACCGCCTCGCTTAGCGGTCGTCCCGCCGGCACGCCTTCGGCGAGCGGCATCAGCTCGGGCAGCGCGGCCCCACCCGCGCTCTCGTGACCGCAGGACAGCAGGACCGTCGCGTCGCACCGCGGCGCGTTCACCGGCTACCCACCCACGGGATCATGGCAGGACACCAACTTGGTGCCGTCGACGAAGGTCGCCTCTACCTGCACCAGGGCGGCCATCTCACGGACCCCGGGCATCACGTCGTCGGGTCGCACCACATGTTTGGCGAGTTCCATCGACTCGGCGACAGTGCGGCCGTCGCGTGCAGCCTCGACGATCGCCTCGCTGATCAAGGCGACCGCCTCGCTGTAATTCAGCTTCACGCCTCGCTCACGCCGTCGACGCGCCAGATCCGCCACAACATGAATGAACAACTTGTCCATCTCGCGGGGGCTGAGGTTCATGCGCACTCGCTCCTAATCATCGGGCGTCATCATCGGGCGTCATCATCGGCCGTCATCATCCGGCATCGTTGGGGGTTGGTCGGGCACGGTCCGCTGCAGCCGCGGCAGCGACGGCACGGCCAGCAACAAAACCAGCGTGGTCACACAGAAGGGCCAGGTCAGCGTGTGACCGCCGAATGGCGCGAAGATATCGGAGAGCGCGCCCGCGACCATCGTGGAAAGCGCGGCGCCGAACATCGCATACGCGAGGCCCCATGCGGTCAGGCTCAGCAGGGCACCCCCGAGGGCGAGCGCGACCAGCACGGAGTTGTAGCCGACGAGTCCGCTTCGCACCTCTTCAGCAGGTGACCCGAGCAGCCACGCGGTTGCAATCCCGACAATGCTGCCGAGCGATGCCACCAGCCCCGCCTTTCGGCTGGCGACGAAAATGCCGATGAGGAACAGCAACCCGACATACCACTGCGGCATCAGGAAGATTTGGGCGATATTGGCGAAAAACGACTTCCACACGTCGCTCCAGTGCAATGCGGTAAGGCCCGTGGCCGGTTGCTCGAACTTCGCCAGGCCCTTGTGGCCGTGCCACAACCGCTCGAACTCGGTGGCACCAAGCGTCATAGCCGTCGCCCCGATGCAGAACGGGAAGGTCAAGGTGGGAATCTGCCAGGTACCGAGCAGAGTGACCAGCGCGGCGGTGACGATGCTGACTGCGACGGCTCCGGCCGCGGCAAGCAGCCACGTGGACGCGAACTGCGGCCCGAGAAATACCACTGCGGCGACCCCTACCAGGCAGCCGTTGAACCCCTCGAGTCCCGTCACGATCCTGTGGCCGTCGACCTGCAGGACGTGGGCGGTCAGCGTGGAGACCGCGGTGCCCAGTAGCGCGCTGAGCCCGTACTGCCACCCCGCCGTGAACAGCGCGGCGAAAAAGAACGCCCCGCAGAGGGCGCTCGGCATGAAGTCCACTTGGGCAGCGCCGCGAAGGATCGCCGTCGCCATACCGGCCATGCTGCGACCGTTAAGAACTGAGGCCGCGCTGACCGTTTGGCTCATCATGTGCCTTGATCGTCGATCCCGACCGTGGAGACGGACAACCCACGGCTTGCTCCGAGTCATCGGTGTCGCGGCGATGTGTTCCTGTGAGCGCTTGTGCTGACACTGAAAACCCTTTTGGCCGAGCGCCGTTCGTCAGGTGTTAACCTCCGCCGACTACTGGGCTTGCTTGACCGGCGGCCGGTAGAAGATTAGCAACTGGCCGATGGCTCCTGCCAGGCCCAACCCCGCCGAGATCACCAGGCCCTGCCAGCCGTCCATCCAGTTTTTCCCGAAGACCAGGTAGTCCAGGCTGTACTTTCCCGCGCCCAGCGTGGCCACGCCCACGGCGCTCAGCGCCAACACCAGGTTGTACTCCCAGCCCTCCTTGACGATGAAGAAGCCGTTGGCGCGGTGCACCGTCCAGGCCGCGACCAGCATCAGCGAGACGAAACCCGCCGCCGGGATCGGGGTGAGAAATCCGGCGGCCAGGCCCAAACCGGCGGCCATTTCCGTGGTCGCGGCCACGGTGGCGTGGAACTTGCCCGGCTTCATGCCGATGCTCTCGAACCAGCGCGCGGTGCCCGGGATGCGGCCACCGCCGAAGAACTTGTTGTAACCATGCGCGGCCAGCGTCACGCCCAACACCAGCCGCAGGATCAGTAATCCGACGTCATGGAACGTGTCATATGAAGTCATAACTGTAAACCTAGATCATGTGCCGGGTGGCACCACAAGAGCCGGCGAGCAGCTACGTCGCTTAATCCGCTGGTCCGTGTGGGAACATAGCGGGCGTTCCGACGTCGGCCCAATCAGTAGCCACACACCAAGGGGGTGCACCACGGCTGGCACCGCACGAGGCGGGGCCCACCGCAATGCGTCAAGCGGCCGTGGGTCTGCGCCTACCGAGCACTCCGTGGTGTTGCTGGACGGCACATCGAGCCACCCGCGGGAGCTGCTGGGCAACAAGGGCCACGGCATCGAGGCGATGCGCCGGCACAACCTGCCGGTGCCGCCGGCATTCTGCATCACCACCGCGGTGGGCCTGCGGTATCTGGCCGATCCCGCGGCGACCATGGACGCCGTCTGGGACGACGTGCTCAACCGGATGCGCTGGCTGGAGGCGCAGACCTCGCGCACGTTCGGCCGGGGCCCGCATCCCCTGTTGGTCAGCGTGCGTTCCGGAGCCACCCAGTCCATGCCGGGCATGATGGACACCATCCTGGACCTCGGCATCAACGACGACGTCGAGCAGGCGCTGGCCGCGGCGGGTGACCAAGCCTTCGCCCGCGACACCCGCCGGCGGTTCTCGGACATGTACCGGCGCATCGTCGGCGTCACCGAGCACGAATCGGTGCCCTCCGACCCGTACGCGCAGCTGCGCGCCGGCATCGAGGCGGTATTCGCCTCGTGGAATTCACCGCGCGCGGTCGCCTACCGCGCCCACTACGGAATCGACGATCAGCACGGCACCGCCGTGGTCGTGCAGGCGATGGTGTTCGGCAACCACGGTCCCGATTCCGGTGCCGGGGCCTTCTTTTCCCGCAACCCGATCACCGGTGACAACGAACCGTTCGGCGAATGGCTGCCCGGCGGCCAGGGCGACGACGTGGTGTCGGGATCGGTCGACGTCGAACCGATCGTCGCGCTGCGTGACGAACAGCCGGCCGTCTACGACCAGCTGCTCGGGGCCGCCCGCACCCTGGAACGGCTGGACTCCGACATCCAGGAGATCGAGTTCACCGTCGAGGGCGGCACGCTGTGGCTGCTGCAGACGCGAGGGGCCGAACGGTCGGCGCAGGCGGCGGTG
This sequence comes from Mycobacterium sp. MUNTM1, assembly GCF_054660795.1. NCBI lineage: Bacteria > Bacillati > Actinomycetota > Actinomycetes > Mycobacteriales > Mycobacteriaceae > Mycobacterium > Mycobacterium sp. MUNTM1. Next base: position 45,858 of record NZ_BAAGDE010000043.1, on the reverse strand, counting down.
CGCACGGCGCTGCAACTGCGGCACGAGGGACTCATCGATGACGCGGAGACGCTGCGGCGGGTGACCCCGGCGCACGTCCAGACTCTGCTGCAACCGGCGTTGCAGCCCGAAATACGTTTGGCGGCACCGCTATTAGCCAAGGGACTACCGGCGTGCCCGGGCGTGGCGTCGGGCAGGGCGTACACCGACGTGGACGAGGCGCTGCGCGCCGTCGATCGCGGCGAGCGGGTGATCCTGGTGCGCGATCACACCCGGCCCGAAGATGTGTCGGGCATGCTGGCCGCCCAGGGCATCGTCACCGAGGTCGGCGGTGCCTCCAGCCATGCGGCGGTGGTCAGCCGCGAACTGGGCCGGGTGGCGGTGGTGGGCTGCGGCCGCGGGGTCGCGGCCGCGCTGGCGGGCAAACACATCACCGTCGACGGCACCGAAGGCGAAGTGCGCGAAGGCAATCTCAGCCTGTCCGCCTGGTCAGAAGACGACACGCCGGAACTGCGCGAACTGGCCGGCATCGCGCGGCGGGTCAGCCCGCTGCGTGCCCACGCCGCGGGAGACCACGTGCGACTGGACGACAGCTCCGAGGCCGGCGTGCGCGCCGCGCTGAACAGCGGGCACGCCGACGTGGTGTCGCCGACGCCGTTGATCGTGATGCTGACCGCGCTGCGCCTGGTGTCATGACTGAATTGGCGGTGCTGCAAGGGGTTCGGCTCAAGGGCCGGGTGAGTCCCGCCGACCTGGCCGCGACGCTGGGTGCCGACCTTGCCGACATCACCCCCGTCGTCGAACGGCTGACCGCGGCGGGACTGCTGACCGAAGGCCCGACGTTGCGGATCACCCTCAGCGGGACGGACAGGCTCACGGAGCTGCTCGCCGAGGAGCGCAAGGGTATCGATCCCACAGCGATGGCCGCGGTCTACGACGACTTCCGCGCCGTCAACGCCGGCTTCAAGCGGCTGGTGACGGACTGGCAACTCAAGGGCGGACCGGACGGCGTTCCCAACGCCCACGACGACGCCGACTACGACGCCGCGGTGCTGGCCCGCCTCGACGGCGTGCACGCCCGCGCGATGCCGATCATCGAGGCGGCCGCGGCGCAACTCCCACGGCTGGGCGCCTACGCGACCAAACTTGTTGCGGCACTGGACAAAGTCAAGGCCGGGGACACCACCTGGCTGTCCCGGCCATTGATCGACTCCTACCACACGGTGTGGTTCGAGCTGCACGAAGAGCTGATCGTCGCCGCCGGTATGACCCGCGAAGAGGCGGCCAGATCCGGTGACGCGCAATAGGATCCGCAGTAGCTAGAGCGCCGCGTCGAGCAGCGCCAGGTAGGCGTCGACGTCGGGCACGGCCGAGGCCGCCGCGTGCACGCTGATCGCGATGGTGTCGCCGATGCCGTGCACCCCGTGCGTCAGCCCTATCATCGGCGACAGCGCCGGATATCCCGACGTCAGCACCACCGGCGCGCCGCCGAAGTTCAGATCGGCGGCCCCACGGTTCACGCTGGACACCACGGTGTTGCCGGACACCTGCGTCGCGCGCTGTCGGACATCGAATTGCCCGATGCCCCAACGCAGCAAGCCGGCCGGCACCGCCGCGAACGCGCGGTCGGCGGCCCGGGTGGCCGGGTGCTCGAAGCGGCGCCGGCCGTTTGCGAGGTCGGCCGCGATCCGCTCGGCGCGGGCGTGCGGCCCGAGCTGCGGGTAGAGCCCCACCACGATGTTGCCGAAGTGGTTGTGCGCCCGCGCCGCACCGGGCTTGGCCATCGGAACCTCGGCGCCCAACGAATCGCATTGCCCGTCAAGCAGATCGGACAGCGCCTGCGACACCGCACCCAGCACGCCGACGGTGATCGTGGGCCCGGGCAGCTGCGAACGGTGCCGCACCAACGTCCGCACCGCGCGGACACCCTCGGGACGGGCATTCGTCGGCAACAGCGGACGCGAGCCGGCGCCGGGAGCCAGCAGCCCCGCGCGGATGTCACGCTCGAGCCGGCGATGGGCGCGCGCCGCCTGGACGGCCCGCCAGGGCAGAAAGCCCGGCCGCGGCCTGGGCACCTCGGGCACCGGGTCGGGCCGGCCGAACAGCCACGCCGCCATCGCCGCGGAGCGGCCGCCGTCGGCCAGCGCGTGGGCGACCTGCAACACCGCGACGGCGCCCGGCCCGGTGACGCCGGGAATGCCGCGCACCGGGGTGTAGACGTGCAGCCGCCAGGCCATCCGGCGAACGTCCAGCTGGTCATCGGCGAGGCCGGCGACGGCCGCCAGCATGCCATCCCAGCTCTGCTCGGCGAGGTCGTGGCGCACCACCTGTTCGGCCGTGACGGCCCCCGGTACCCACCGGGGGTAGCGCCATCGGCCTCGGTCCTCCACCCGCATGGTCAGCGCCGGCTCGGCGTTGGCCCGCAAGCAGAGCTGCTCGACGGCACGCGCGTAGTCGGCGGGCTCACCGTCGAACGCGTAGAGCAGGAATTCGTCGCTGGGGATCTTGGCCGACATCCAGTAGAACTGCGCGTCGACGGCGGCCATCCGGTGCCCCGACACGGCCCGAGCCATGGTGTCAGCCGGGCGAGCCGATGAACCCGAGCACCAGGTCGGCGACCTTGTCGGGCTGCTCGAGCTGCAGGAAATGGCCGGCGTGTTCGACGATGCCGACCTCGCTGCCCGCGGGCAGCACCTTTTCGGCCCACCGCGCGAAAGCCGGTGTCATGCAACCGTCGTCGCGACCGTGCAGGTACAGGCACGGCAGCACGGGTTCTTCGGTCCACAACTGGTTCAAGGCGGCATATTGCGCCGACGGCCGGGTGTTGCGGATGGTGGCGCGATACGGTCCCAGCGCCGCGCGCCAGCTTTCCGGGGCCCCGATCGCGGCGTCGACGTGACGCAGGTCCTCGTCCGCGCGATAACCGGGCGACCACCGCCGCCACAGCAGGGGCAACACCCAGGACGCGGAACGTTCTGGCAGCCAAGGCAATTGGAAGTACATGATGTACCAGCTGCGGAACACCTGGCGCGCCAGATGCGCGGCCAGCCGACCCCGCTCGCCCGCGCCACCGCCGCGCCGCCGGAACGCCGCCGACGGCGGCACCGACATGATCACCGCCTTGGTGAACGGGCTGTCGGGCATGGCGGCCAGGCCGGTACCGGCGATCGCGCCCCAGTCGTGGCCGATAACCACGTCGTTCTCGGTGCCGCCCGCGGCGGAGCGCACCCGCAGGGCGTCGTCCATCAGCGCGCCCACCTGATAGCTGCCGTCGACGGGGATCGACGACGGCGCGTATCCGCGCATGAAGGGCGCGATCACCCGCCATCCCGCCCCGGCGAGCCGGGGCGCGATCTTGCGCCAGCCGTAGGGGGTGTCGGGGAAGCCGTGCAGGCACAGCGCGATGGGACCGTCTTCTGGCCCCCAGGTGAGGGCCTTGAGGTCCCCCGCAGGGCCGGTCACGTCGATCCAGCCTGGTTCAGCCATGTCCACTCCCTGCTCGACGTCTCCGCAGGGATCAACCTAACCTGTGCGGCCGCACGACGCACCGACCCTGGTCGATAGCGGGTCAAACCGCCGCTGCACCAGGGCCTTTCACCGTTGCAGCGCGGCGGCCCGCTCCAGCTCGGCGATGATGATCTTGCGCATGCCGTACATCGCGTTGGTGGCCGCCGCCGCCCGCGAGCGGTCCGGGTCGCCGATCAGTTCGTAGAGCCGGTCCGGCACGATTTGCCAGCTCAACCCGAAACGGTCTTTGAGCCAGCCGCATTGCGATTCCTCGCCGCCGTCGCTCAGCCGGTCCCAGTAGTAGTCCACCTCGTCCTGGTCCTTGCAGTGGATCGTGAACGAGACCGCCTCGGAGAAGTGGAAGTGCGGACCGCCGTTGATCCCGATGAACCTGGTGCCGTCCAGCACGAAGCTGCCGGACAGGACGGTGCCGGGCTCGCCCGGTCCGGCCTCGGTGGTCTGGTTGAAGCCCTCGATGTGGGAGTTGGGGAACACCGAGGTATAGAACCTGGCGGCCTCCTCCAGGTTGTCGTCGAACCACAACGACGGGGTGATCGATGGCATGTCCGGGGCCTCCTTGACGGCTCGTTGGTCTGTGCCATTGATAGACCCCGCCGGCGACGAAAACTCACCGCCGCGTCCACCCGCGCAACAGTGCTTAACCGGCCTATGTAACGTCAGGTCGCATGAATACCGTCAGCAGCAGCCCCGAGACGGTTGAGTTTGCCGGCGTCGGCGGGATCACCCTGGTCGCAGACGAGTGGAATCGCGGCTCCGACGGCGCCGGGCGACCGAGCATCCTGATGTTGCACGGTGGCGGCCAAAACCGGTTTTCCTGGAAAAACACCGGCCAGACGCTGGCCGACGAGGGGCTGCACGTGGTGGCGCTGGATTCGCGAGGTCACGGCGACAGCGCACGCTCCCCCGACGCCGACTACGAGATCGAGACGCTCACCGGCGACGTCATGCGGGTGCTGGACGCGATCGGCAGGCCCGTGACGATCATCGGGGCCAGCATGGGCGGGCTGACCGGCATCCTCGCCGCTCACCGGGCCGGTCCTGCGAAGGTCACCCGGTTGGTACTGGTCGACGTAGTCCCCCGATTCGAAAAGGGCGGCAGCGCCCGTATCCGCGACTTCATGTTCAGCGGCCTCGACGGCTTCGACTCGCTGGAGCAGGCCGCCGACGCCGTCGCCGCCTACCTGCCGTACCGGAGTAAGCCGCGCAGCCCCGAGGGCCTGAAGAAGAACCTGCGCCTGCGCGACGGTCGCTGGTACTGGCACTGGGACCCCGCGTTCATGACCAAGCCCGGCGACGATCCCGAACTGCGCACCGAGAGCTTCGAGCAGGCCGCCAAGAACTTGACGATCCCCGTCCTGCTGATCCGCGGCAAGCTGTCCGACGTCGTGAGCCCCGAGGGCGTTCGGCACTTCCTGGCCACTGTGCCGCGCGCCGAGTTCGTCGAGCTGTCCAACGCGGGGCACACCGCGGCCGGCGACGACAACGACGCGTTCAGCGACGCGGTGGTGGCGTTCGTCAACCGCCGTTGATCGATGGCGGCGAGGTTAGTTCGCCCGGCACCGCCGCGCTCGCGATCGCCGCTGATCGATGACGGCGACCCGCTTCGCCCGGCACCGCCGCGCTCGCGATCGCCGTTGATCGATGGCGGCGAGGTTAGTTCGCCGGCTTCTCCGCGTGCCCGCCGAATTGCTTACGCATCGCCGAGAGCGCCTTATTGGCGAAGTCGTCGAGCTGACGCGAGGCGAAGCGCGACTGCAACGCGGTCGTCAGCACCGGCGAGGGCACGCCCTCGTCGATCGCCGCGATCGAAGTCCAGCGGCCCTCCCCGGAGTCGGAGACCCGGCCGGAGAACTCCTTCAGCTCCGGCGACTCGTGCAGCGCGATCGCCGTCAGGTCCAGTAGCCACGAGCCGATGACACTGCCGCGCCGCCACACCTCGGCCACCTCGGGGATGTCGAAGTCGTACTGATAGAACTCCGGGTTCGACAGCGGCGCCGTCTCGGCGTCACCCTCCTGTACGTGCTTGCCGATGTCGGCGTTGCGCAAGATGTTCAGCCCCTCGGCGAGCGAGGCCATCATGCCGTACTCGATGCCGTTGTGCACCATCTTCACGAAGTGCCCGGCACCCGCAGGCCCGCAGTGCAGGTATCCCTTCTCCGCCTGCCCGACCTCGCCGTCCCGGCCCGGTGTGCGCGGCGCGGCGTCGACGCCCGGTGCGACGGTGGCGAAGATGGGCTCGGCCTGCGAGAAGGCCTCATCATCGCCGCCGACCATCAGACAGTAGCCGCGTTCGCGGCCCCACACGCCGCCGCTGGTCCCGCAGTCCAGGAAGTGAATTCCCTTCTCCGACAGCGTTTTTGCGTGACTAATGTCGTCGCGGTAGTAGGAGTTGCCGCCGTCGATGACGATGTCTCCGGAGTCGAGCGTCTTGGCCAGCTCGTCAATAACACCCGTGGTGATCGTCCCGGCCGGGACCATGACCCAGACCAGCCGCGGGGTCGTCAACTTCTCGGCGAGCTCCTGCAGCGAAGACACCCCGGTGGTTCTGTCCTCCCCCGCCATCGCCTTGACCGCGTCGGGATTGTGGTCGTAGACCACGCACTCGTGTCCGTCCGCGACCACGCGGCGGACGATGTTCGCGCCCATCCGGCCGAGGCCGATCATCCCTAGCTGCATCGTGTCCGTCTCCTTACTGTTGGGCGGGCTTGCTACGCGGCAGCCACGGCTCGTGCCAGCTGTGGTGGCCCCGCAGCAGCGACTGTGCGGCCTCGGGCCCCCACGAGCCCTCGTCGTAATGGTGAATGCGGCCCGGTTTGTCCAGCACGGGCTGCACGATTCGCCAGGTCTCTTCGATGGCGTCTTCGCGAGCGAACAACTGGCGATCGCCGTTGAACGCGGCGTAGAGCAACCGCTCGTAGGGCCGCACCGGTTCGCCGAGATCCTCGGCGAACGACGAGTCCAGGTGAACGTCGTGCCACGAATCGCCGGCCTGGGCGGACAATTGCAGCCGCATCCCGGGGTCGGGGTCGATGCGCAGCACGATCTGGTTGCACTCGGGCGGCCGGCGGTTGGGCAGGAACGAAAACCCCGGGACGTGGTGCAGGAACATCCGCACCTCGGTCACCTTCTCCGGCAACGCTTTTCCGGCGCGCAGGAAGATCGGCACCCCGGCCCAGCGCCAATTGTCGATCTCGGTGCGCAGCGCGATGTAGGTCTCGGTGGTGGAATCCTTTGCCACACCTGCGACGTCGGTGTAGCCGCGGTACTGGCCGCGGACGCAACGCTCCGGTTCCAGCGCCGGCATGGCCCGGAATACTTCGGCCTTCTTGTCGTTCAGGTCGTCGGCGCCCGCCCCCACAGGGGGTTCCATCGCGACCAGGGCTAGCACCTGCAGCAGGTGGTTTTGCACGACGTCGCGCAGCGCGCCCACCGCGTCGTAGAACTTGCCGCGGTCCTCGATGCCGAAGTCCTCGGCCATGGTGATGTGGATCTCGGAGATGCTGTCGCGGTCCCACAGCTTGGCCAGCGCTCGGTTGGCGAACCGCAGGTACTGCAGTTCTTCGACCGGCTGCTTGCCCAAAAAGTGGTCCACACGCAGGATTTGGTCTTCGTCGAGCACCGCGCGCAGCCGCTCGTTGAGATCACGCGCCGACTCCAGGTCGTGGCCGAACGGCTTTTCCACCGCTACCCTGGCCCGCTCCAGCAGGTCGGCCTTCGCCAGGTTCTCCACGATCGGCGCAAACAAGGACGGCGGCATTTCGAGGTAGTAGAGCGGATGGGAGTCCGAGGGGATGTTGTTGGCGAGCTGCGTGTAGAGATTGGCGTCGGTGACGTCGCCGTGCAGATAGGACAGCCGGTCTGCCAGCCGGTCGAACACGGCCTCGTCGAACGCCTCGCCCGACGCCTTGATCGCGTCGCGCGCCCGATCCCGAAGCTGCTCGATGGTGATGTCGTCACTGGCCACACTCACGATCGGGTGGTTCAGCATGTCGCGACGCTCGAGCCGGTACAACGCCCGGAAAGTCATCTTGCGCGCCAAATCACCGGTGATTCCGAAGATCACCAGCAGGTCAGATGGGTTAGTGTCGTCCTCGGCCAAAACCGCTCCTCCCGAAAGTCACCCGATCGGCTCCCTTGAGATCACTACCCGCGGCTGGCGGAATCAACACTAGACACTGCAGATAGGGCCGACAACCTGTGTGGCCCGCGGCCTTGAAAGGATGACCGCCATGGCTGACGCGCTGCACGTCACGGTCTACCTCCTGGCCGGGATCGCCGCGATCGAGGGTGTCGCGCTGATCGTGCTGTGGCGATTGCTGGTGCGCAGTCAGCTGGAGCTCGAAGAGTTGCGCCAGCGGACCGACGCTCGCAATCAGCTGCTGTCCGGCGGTCGCGAGGCTGTTAAAAGGGTGTGGAACACCGCGAACCTGATGCGCAAAGAGGGTTTCGGCGCGGCGGTGCGCAGCAGCATCGAGGACCTCGCGGACTGGGCCGAAGTCGAGCGACCCGACCTTGCGCGCGTCACCCCGGACGGCCGGGTGGTGATCTTGTTCTCCGACATCGAGGAATCGACCGCGCTCAACGAGCGGATCGGCGACCGGGCGTGGGTCAAGCTGATCAGCTCGCACGACAAGCTGGTCTCGGATCTGGTGCAGCGACGGTCCGGTCATGTGGTGAAGAGCCAGGGCGACGGATTCATGATCGCATTCGCTCGCGCCGACCAGGCGGTCCGGTGCGGGATGGACCTGCAACGCGCGTTGCGCCGGGAGGCAAACCGCAAGCGGCGCGAGGAGATTCGCGTCCGGATCGGCATCCACATGGGCCGTTCCGTGCGTCGCGGCGATGACCTGTTCGGCCGCAACGTCGCTATGGCGGCACGCGTCGCCGCGCAAGCGGCCGGTGGTCAGATTCTGGTCAGTCAGCCGGTGCGAGACGCGCTTTCCGATTCCGACGGCATCCGGTTCGACGACGGCCGCAATGTGGAGCTGAAGGGTTTTTCGGGCACCTATCGCTTATTCGCCGTCGAGCCTCCGTCCGACTCCGAGCCGGACTGACCGCCGTCGCGGTTGTATTCGGCCAACCGCCGATGCAGACGGTCACGGACCTCGTCAGCGGTGTACGCGCGCCGCTTGCGTTGGTCGCGGACGACCAGCGCGCCCCCGGCGACGACACCGGCGGCACCGGCCAATCCCAGCCACTTCCACACATTGCGCATGGCTCCAGGCTATGCGCAGCCGGGTCGTTGTGGCCCGGTTGTGATTGACTTGTGTGCCCGCAAACGTTCGGCAACGCATCGCGTGTGCCGCACCGGCGGGCTCACATTGGCGACGACGGCCGCGAAAGTCGCGGCGGCGGATGGGCTTACACGAAGATGCTCACTTTGAACCAAGCGCTCGAACAGACCCGCACCGGCGACCTCTGGCTGTTCCGCGGCGGTTCGGGACCCGACCGTGCCATTCAGACGCTGACTAACAGCCCGGTGAACCACGTCGGGATGACGGTGGCCATCGACGACCTGCCGCCATTGATCTGGCACGCCGAACTCGGTGACAAGCTCGTCGACCTGTGGACCGGGACGAATCACCGTGGCGTGCAACTCAACGACCTTGCGGAGTCGGTTTTGCAGTGGTCGCAGCGGTATCACCAGCGGTGCTGGCTCCGCCAGTTGACCCCGCCGGCCAACCGGGAACAAGAGAACACGCTGCTGCGCGTGATTGCCCGGATGGACGGCACCGCCTTTCCCACCACCATGCGCCTGACCGGTCGGTGGCTGCGCGGTCGGCTGCCGAATGCCTACGACTGGGCGCGTGGAATCCCGTTCGTGGACAAGAAGGTTCGCGAATCGACGCAACGGCGCAAGGAACGCCAGAAGCTCGGCCTGGAGGTGGCCTACTGCGCGGAAACGGTGGCCATCACCTACGAGGAGATGGGGTTGCTCACCACGGAGAAGTACTCGAACTACTTCGACCCCGGCTCGTTCTGGAGCGGCGACAAGCTTCCGCTCACACCGGGTTACGCCCTGGGCGACGAAATCGAGGTCGCGGTCGGCTAGTCGGGGATCACCCGACCGCCATCTCACCCATCTCCGACCATCCCGTGGCGTCGATGGTCTGGTTGATGATCTTGGGCGTGGACTTCAGTGCCTGCGGCGCCTCTTGGATGAAGCGCTTGAAGTGATCGCTGTTGACGTGGATGCCGCCCGCCTCATCGTCGCGGAACGCCTCCACCAAGACGTACTGCGCCGGGTCGTCCAGGCTGCGCGACCACTCGAACCACAGATTGCCTTCTTCGGCCCGAGTCGCCGCGGTGAACGATGCGACGAGTTCCGGCCAGCGGTCGGTCCATTCGGGTTTGGTCTGGAACTTGACGACGATGAAGATCATTGCGGCCCGCCTCGGTTCGCTGTTCCTATGCCCGCCCGGTCTCCGCGGGCAGCGCCAGCCTATCCGCCCGCGGGTGACGCTACGGCGGCGTCCGCGGCCGAACGCCCGACGTAGTTTGCCTCGGTAATGGTTAGAGCAAAGTGTGCTCATGCGTCACAGGTGACACATGAGCACACTTTGGCCGCGGACTGCACTCTTACCAGCAGTGGCGTAGCTCACAAACCGGCCGTGGCCGGTGTCATTTCACTATTCCGCACAGTGGCAGAATTGCATGCACGCACCGCACCGGAAAAGCCGATTTTTTATGCCCGGCATTCCAGCGTTCTATTTGTTATTGATTCGCAATTCCTGCGTGGCCCGATAAAGGCGATCAGGGACCCGGCGGAGGCGGAATGGGCGCCGGAGCGTCGATCAGAACAGCTGGCGGCGGCGGGGCGTCCGGAGGCGGAGGCGGGGCGAACAGCGGCGGCGGCGCGCCACCGTCTTCCGGTGGCATCGGGAGGAACATGTGGTGGGTGAATCCGGCCTGGTAGGCACCAGCGCCGCCAAGGTGCACGCCGCCACGCTCACCGCTGGACACGGCCGTTCCATCCGGCAGCGTCACCGCGGTGTGGCCACCGTTCCAGCCGATGACCAAGGCGTTGGGGGCGGTTCCATATTGGAAGCCGCGCGCCAGCAACGCACCCTCTTCGTTTCCGGTGTTGAATCGATTCCCGAAAACGGGCCTGTCGGTCGCTGCATTCGCAATCCACGAAGCAAGTCCCGAACAATCCGTCCCGGCGGGCGAATCACCACCCGGAATATAGGGCGTGCCGGAGACCTGCCCGATCAACGACATCAATGTTGCAATAACGACCATGGGCAGCGAGGCTAGCAATAACATTTATTGGGAACCAAAATTTGTGGCACAGGTCATTCGCCATACGGACAATGACGTGTGCCGCAGCTGAGCAAATTTATTACACATTAGTATATTTTCCGCAGCAAAATGCATGCGCTTCTGGGTTGTCGAGTACCTGGCTGCTTGAGGACGCATCCCAGTTCTTACCGACTAACGGTCATCGCAGCCTCGCTCGCTTTGCGCCGTCTCCCGGTCGACGTCGGCCTGCTCCCGCTTGGCGCGGGCTCGCACGCGCTTGCGCTGTTCGTCTTTGCGCCGCAGTCGTTCGCGTTCGCGCTCCGCCGACGTGCCCTCACGTTCGTCCGCGCGCCGCTCTCGTTCGTCTGCCACCCGCTCGCGCTCGTCCGCTATTCGATCACGCTGGTCGGCGACTCGGTCTCTTCTCCCGGCCTGGAATTCGCGTCGCTTGACGTCAGCCTCACGTTGGACGATTGCCTCTTCGCGCTCATCGAGCTCGCGGGCCCGGCGTTCCAGCTCGGCGGGCGGCTCGACACGATTCTCGGCGGCCACAGCTCACCCTAACGCCGGACGCCCGGCCATTCGACCCGGCAGGGCCCGGCTCGTCCGGGCCAATGCCTCGTTGGCGGGCCCGATCAGATGGGGGTCCATATTCCGTTGTTCCAGATCCCCCAGTTGCCGGCGCCGGTGGGGTTCCACATCATTTGCGCCCCGGGCGCCCAGGCCGGTTGAGGTGGCTGCGGCGGGGCCCACGCCGGCGGCGGTCCCCAGGGCCCCCATCCCGCCGGGCCGGTCGGGCCGCCCGGGTGCTGCCAGTCGTGGCAGTGATTCCAGTCCCAGTCCGCCACGTTGCCCCAAGCCGGGTTCCAGGGATCGCCCGGGCACCAATGGCCGACGGGTGCCGGGGGCGGGCCCGCCTCCGCGACGGCGCCACCGGCCAGACTCAGAGCGGACAGCGCCACGGCGCCGCCCACCACCACGCTCGCAGACCGCCGTACCACCCGCTTTACCGTTGCCATCTCCTAAGGATTTCCCTCGACAGGGATCCGGGCAAGTAGTAATTCGCACTCGCCTTGATCCCGGGGCCGCGGTTCAAAGGACGACGGCGAGCGGCGTCGGCGGCCTGACTTCAGGCCCGAAACTACTGCTGCCCTTCGAGTAGATGGGAGTAGGGGTCACTGTCGGAGCCGACGGTCTCGGGCATTGGAAAGTAGGTTTTGATAAGCAGATTTCCGTCGTCATCCCACGCGAAAGTCTCGATGCTGTAAGCCATTTGAACAATCGGCTCGTTGCCGAACGGATTCTCACAGACCCAGGCCATCTCGTTGGCATTCACTTATACCGTGATCATCTTGATCTTGAGGGATGGACTGGAACATGTCGAACGCGTCAGAAGTGGCGGTATCGAAGCCGCGCTTCTCCGCGGTACCGACCGGATCGAACATGCGTACCTCGCCCGGACAGATCGTGCGCCAAGACGCTACCCATCTGAATGGTCCTCATTCTGAAGTGTTGGCTTGCCCTGCATCGTTTCGAGAAGCACGGTGCCGACGCTCACACCCCGAACTTTGCCCGCGCCTGCTCCGTCACCGGAGTGAACAGGTTGACCAGGTTTCCGTCCGGATCCCGGAACAGCAGTGCACGGTTTCCCCAAGGCATCGTGGTAGGCGTGGTCACGACCTCGGCCACGTGCTGGCGAAGCCGCTCGTACTCCGCGTCCACGTCCTCGACGAGGAACTCCAAAATCGCGCTGCGGTTGGCCCCTGGCTCGGCAGATCCCTCTCCGAACAGTGGGACGGTCTTGTCGCTGCCTATGGCCAGCGTGCCGATCGGCGTCGGGATCTCGGCGAACAGCTCGTTGCCCCAGATCGCCGAGACCCCGGTGACCAGCTGGTAGAAGTCGACGAGCCGGCTCACGTCGGCCGTGATGATTCGGGTCGAGATGAACTTCATGCGGTTCCCTCCAGGTCTCACGGTGCGTATCCGAGGACCGAACACTAAACGCCGCCTCCGACAACTCCCCCCGGCCCTAAGGGTTCTCCTCGCCTGCAACGCGGCGCCAGGAACCGTCTTTTCGGCGGGTCCGGGCGACCCTCCTGCGCGAAGGCACGAACCAAAGTTGGTCAGGCGTAGGGGCTTTCGGAATCCACAGCATTTTTCAATGAATTCCGTTGATCGGGTCGTCAAAGAACACCGCGTGGGGCACTCCAACTACGGGCGTATGTCCGCCGCCTCACAACGAATCCGGTACCGGCAGAGTGCCGGCATTCACGCCGCGAGTTGAGCCGCAAAAACTTAGCCGCGTACCTTCAGCGGTGCCCCTGGCCGCTGACCGGCGGAGGCCGCGTTGCGCTTGTCGAAAAACTCCGTCCACGAGGCGACCTGGGGATTTTGCTTAAGCAGAGCCCTGCGCTGGCGCTCGGTCATGCCGCCCCAGACACCGAACTCGACCCTATTGTCGAGCGCCTCCGCTCCGCACTCTCTCATCACAGGGCAGCGACGGCAGATGACCGTGGCCTCACGTTGTTTGGCACCGCGCACAAAAAGGGCGTCCGGATCTGTTCCACGACAAAGCGCTTTCGAGACCCAAGCGCGGTCGTTCTCGACTGTGGCGCCCGGCGTGTTCTCTACGAGCGCAAGGTTTGTGGGCCGCGCGGCCCCTCCAACTCCTGACAACGAGCTATTCCTTCGTCCAGGCCGGCCGCAACGTGTGCGACCGCCTCACACCTGATGCTGGGATGTTTGCCACATCGGCCCGTGCGTGTGACTTGACCCACCGTGCCTAAGTTATGCGAACCGGTATCGATTGCGCAAGCATTTTCTGGCACGGGCGTACCTTTTTTTCCGAGGGTCCGCTTAGACGTTGAACCGGAACCACGTCGCCGTCCCCCGCCACTCTCTCGCTGTCACAGCTTCTTACTCGCAAAGGTGGCTCTGACCGGTTGTTTACCCTGGCTGACGAGTTGCGTGGATTCCCGAGCCGCTAGACTCCGACGCAATCCTAGGGAGCCATAGGAAGCGAGCAATCCAATGTTCGATGATCCGGCACGCCTGGCCAAATTCTTTGCACAAGCCAACGTCGTCGTGCGCCCGCTGCTTCGATCGCCGTTGCACGGGTTGGTGAGCGGTCGATTGATGCTATTGAGCTACACCGGCGGAAAGACCGGAAGGGAGTACAGCTTTGTAACCGGGTACTTCCCGTGGGACGACGGCGACGTCATCGTTTTCAGTTCCGCGAACTGGCCCAAGACAATCGGCAACGCCCGAAACGTGCAGGTGCTCATCAAGGGTCGTTGGTTCAATGCCCAGCCGGTCGCGATCAGAGAACTCGAGCAGAAAGCGAACCTTCTCGGTGAGTTCGCCAAGCGCAACGGACCGCGAGCTGCCAAGGGGTTGATGCTCGGGTTGCCGGGAAACCGCCAGCCTGATCGCCACCAGTTGCTGGACGCCGCGGCCAAGACAACCATCGTCCGTCTCGCCCTTACCGCGAGCTAAACTCCGGCGGCTCTGCCTCTCGCGCTTTTCCGTGGCGGAACTCCATCATTTGGCCCTTACTTCTTTGGTTGCCCAGACGCTGCTTGGAACCGGAACTCGACCACGTCGCCGTCGGCCATGACGTAGTCCTTGCCCTCCATGCGGACCTTGCCGGCCGCCTTGGCCGCCGCCATCGACCCCGCGGCGATCAGGTCGTCATAGGAGACGATCTCGGCCTTGATGAAGCCCTTCTCGAAGTCTGTGTGAATCACCCCGGCCGCCTTCGGCGCTGTGTCCCCCTGGTGAATCACCCACGCGCGCACCTCTTTTGGGCCCGCAGTCAGATAGGTCTGCAGCTTGAGGGTGTGAAAACCGGCCCGCGCCAACGCATCCAGCCCACGCTCGGTCTGCCCGATGGACTCCAGCAGCTCGGCCGCGGACGCGTCGTCCAGCTCCTGCAGTTCGGCCTCGATCTTCGCGTCGAGGAACACCGCGTCGGCGGGCGCGACCATCGCGCTCAGCTCGGCCTTGCGGGCGTCGTCGGTCAGCACGGATTCGTCGGAATTGAACACGTAGAGAAAGGGTTTGGTGGTCATCAGGTTCAGCTCGCGCAGCAGTGCGGTGTCGAGACCGGCCGCAAAGAGCGTCTTGCCCGAATTCAGCACGGCCTCCGCGGCCACGGCCGCCTCGTGCACGGGCTTGCGGTCCTTGTTATTGCGGGCTTCCTTCTCCAGCCGCGGGACGGCCCTCTCCAGCGTCTGCATGTCGGCGAGGATCAGCTCGGTCTCGATCACCTCGATGTCGGAGCTCGGGTCGACCTTGCCGTCGACGTGCACCACGTCGTCGTCGGCGAATACCCGCACCACCTGACAGATCGCGTCACACTCGCGGATGTTGGCCAGAAACTTGTTGCCCAGCCCGGCGCCCTCGGACGCGCCTTTCACGATCCCGGCGATGTCGACGAACGTCACCGGCGCCGGCACGATCTTCTCGGAATCAAACATCTCGGCCAGCTTGTCCAACCGGGGATCGGGCAGCGGGACGACGCCCTCGTTGGGCTCGATCGTCGCGAACGGATAGTTGGCCGCCACCACGTTGTTCCGGGTCAGCGCGTTGAACAAGGTCGACTTGCCAACGTTGGGCAACCCCACTATTCCCAGGCTCAGGCTCACGGGGAACCAAGTCTAGGGGTGTGGGCGGCGACGGGCGCCGGGGACCGTGGATCACCGCCGATACTGCACGCCGGCATGGCACGCGCAGGATCGCAACGAGGTATTTACGGGCCTTTCGGCCCATTCCCGGTACGGTCTACATGTGTCAGCACAGCGGGCAAGTTCGACGGTGGAGGGTGCTCACCGTTCGATCCACCCAAATATCCCAGGTGTCCCCTGGTACGCAGCCCTGCTTATCGCCGTCACGGCGACCGCCATCGGCTACGGAATCGACGCTGGTCACAAGGAACTGACCCACGTCTTCGCCGGCTTCTATATAGCCGGCTGCGTGGCGGCGGTGCTAGCGGTGCGCCAGGACGGCATCTTCACCACGATCATCCAGCCACCCCTGATCCTGTTCGGCGCGGTCCCCGGCGCCTATTGGCTGTTCCACGACGCCAAGGTCGGCCGCCTCAAGGACCTGCTGATCAACTGCGGCTACCCGCTGATCGAGCGCTTCCCGCTGATGCTGGGCACCGCCGGCGGCGTACTCGCGATCGGGCTGGCCCGGTGGTACTTCGGAAACGCCTACAAGACGAGCGCGGCGACGGGTGCCTCCTCCGAGGACGCCGCCGGGGCCGCGAACGTCGACGTCAAGTCCTTCTTCAACGGCATCGTCGCCAAAGCGCAGTCGGTGCTGCAGTCCGGTGCCGACGCCGACGAGGCCGACGACAGCACCGATTCCCGTCGCGCGCGCAGGTCGGGCTCGCCGTCGAGGACCCGCCGCACGACCCGCAGCACCCGCTCCTCCACCCGGTCGGCGCGCACCCGCTCCCGGCATTCACGCGAGCCGCTGGGCGACGGGTCCGAACCGGTCGAGCGCCCCGAGCGCCCGAGGCGCACCAGCACGCGCCGCAGCGCCGCAGCGGCTCGCGATTATGACGCCGCAGACCCGGCGGCCCGGCGGCCACGCCGCCGGCCACGCCCGGACGCCGATGCCGATCCGCGTGGTCAATCGCCCCGGGAAGCCCGTCGCGAACCGCGCACCCGGCGCAGTCCCTACGAGCGGCCCAGTCCGCGGAGCAGCCGGTTCGACGGCTTCGAGTCCTACGGCGACCGCTACGACCCGCCGAGCGGCCCCACCTCTGCGAGCCGGTATGAGAGCCGCGAGCCCTACGAGCCTTCCTATGAACCGAGGCGGCGGCGGCCGTCCAACGGTTCCAGCGGCACGCATCACCCCATCTCGCAGGTGCGCTACCGCGGCGCCGGTTCGCAAGACCCGCCGCGCGAGCCGCACACCGAGCGCCGCAGCCGCTCGCGGACACCGGGACGCACGCACGGACGGTCGCCGGCGGAATCCTGGGAGTACGACGGCTAGCGACCTGACCGGATCTCGCGCGGCAGCGCGAACACCAGGGTCTCCTGCGCGGTCGTGACCGGCTGCACCACGTCGTAGCCGCACTCGGCCAGCCGCGCCAGCACGCCTTCCACCAGGACTTCGGGAACCGACGCCCCCGAGGTGACGCCCACGGTGGTGACGCCTTCCAGCCACGCCGGGTCGATGTCGTCGGCCCAGTCGACCAGGTGCGCGGCGGCCGCGCCGCCGCCCAGCGCCACCTCGACCAGCCGCACCGAATTCGACGAGTTGCGGGACCCGACGACGATCACCAGCTCGCACTCCGGGGCCATCGCCTTGACCGCGACCTGCCGGTTCTGGGTCGCGTAGCAGATGTCGTCGCTGGGCGGATCCTGCAGCTTCGGGAACCGCAGCCGCAGCCGCTCGACGATCTCCATGGTCTCGTCGACCGACAGCGTGGTCTGCGAGAGCCACACCACCTTGTTCTCGTCGCGCACGGTCACGTTGTCCACGGCGGCCACCCCGTCGACCAGCTGCACGTGGTCGGGCGCCTCGCCGGCGGTCCCGACAACCTCCTCGTGGCCCTCGTGGCCGATGAGCAGGATGTCGTAGTCGTTGCGGGCGAACCGCCTGGCCTCGTTGTGCACCTTGGTCACCAGGGGGCAGGTGGCGTCGATGGTGTGCAGGTTCCGGTCGGCGGCCGCGGCGTGCACCGTGGGCGCGACGCCGTGGGCGGAGAACACCACGATGGCCCCTTCGGGAACCTCGTCGGTCTCCTCGACGAACACGGCGCCGGCCTTTTCCAGGGTGGTGACGACGTGCCGGTTGTGCACGATCTCGTGACGCACGTAGACCGGTGGGCCGTGCTTTTCCAGCGCGCGTTCCACCGTCTCCACGGCCCTGTCGACGCCCGCGCAGTACCCGCGCGGTTCGGCCAGGAGCACTCGCTTACGGGCCGGGTCGCTGGCTACCGATTGCGCTGGTCCTCCCACACGGCCGGGAATCCCCATGTCGATAGTCGGCGGCATGACGTCCAGGGTACTTACTGCCGACACGGGCTTGCCAGCTCGCGGCGGTGGGCTTGGAGTTAGCCGCCGCTTAGGGCAATCTTGGACCCATGGGCACTGCACCGTATGGCGTTCGGCTGCTGGTCGGGGCGGCAACAGTCGCTGTCGAAGAGACCATCAGGCTGCCGAAAACCATCCTGATGTACCCGATGACGCTGGCCAGCCAGGCTGCACACATCGTGATGCGCTTTCAGCAGAACCTCGCCGAGCTGGCGATCAAGGGCGACAGCACCCTCGAGTCGATCTTCCCGCCCCGGGACGAGAAGCCGGAATGGGCGACCTTCGACGAGGATCTGAACGACGCGGTCGACGGCGCCTACAGCCCGGTGCCCGACGGCGGTGAGGGTGAGCGCCGCGCCGAGGGCCGGTTCGCGCTGTATTCGGTGGCCGACGCGCACGAAGACGCCAGCGCCCTGACCAAGCCCGCCCGGCAATCGAAGAAGCCGGCCGCCGATGCCTCGGTTCCGCAACCGGCGGTGGTCACCGAGCTGGACTACTCATCGCTGACGCTGGCGCAGCTGCGGGCCCGTTTGCAATCGCTGAGCGTGGACGAACTCGAAGCCCTGCTGGCCTACGAGCAGGCCACCAAAGGCCGCGCGCCGTTCCAGACGCTGCTCGCCAACAGGATCACCCGCGCGAACGCGAAGTGACACCGGCCGTTACCTCCGAACCGAATTCCGCGGAGAACCCCTTCCCGGTGCGCGCCGTGGCCATCCGGGTCGCCGGCTGGATCGACAAGCTGGGCACCGTCTGGGTCGAGGGCCAGCTCGCCCAGATCTCGATGCGGCAGGACTCCAAAACCGTGTTCATGGTGCTGCGTGACCCGGCCGCAGACATGTCGCTGAGCGTGACGTGCCCGCGCGACCTGGTGCTGAACGCTCCGGTCAAGCTTGCCGAAGGCACGCAGGTGGTGGTCCGCGGCAAGCCGTCCTTTTACACGGGCCGGGGAACATTCTCGTTGCGGCTCACCGAGATTCGCGCCGTCGGGGTGGGCGAGCTGCTGGCTCGCATCGACCGGCTGCGCCGGCTGCTGGACGCCGAGGGCCTATTCGACCCTCGGCTCAAGCGCCCAATCCCCTTCTTGCCCAACATGATCGGCTTGATCACCGGCCGGGCCAGCGCCGCAGAACGCGATGTGACAACGGTGGCCGCCGCGCGCTGGCCCGGGGCGCGCTTCGCGGTGCGCAACACCGCGGTGCAGGGACCCAACGCGGTCGCCCAGATCGTCGAGGCGCTGGGCGAACTCGACCGCGACGCCGAGGTCGACGTCATCGTGCTGGCCCGCGGCGGCGGCAGCGTGGAGGACCTGCTGCCATTCTCCGACGAGACGCTGTGCCGCGCGATCGCGGCGTGCCGCACCCCGGTGATCAGTGCGGTCGGCCACGAGCCCGACAATCCGCTGTGCGACCTGGTCGCCGACCTGCGTGCGGCCACTCCCACCGACGCGGCGAAGCAGGTGGTGCCCGATACCGGGGCCGAGCAGCGGCTGATCGACGACCTGCGCCGGCGCAGCGCGCAGGCGCTGCGCAACTGGGTTTCCCGCGAGCAACGGGCGCTGGCCCAGATACGCAGCCGCCCGGTGCTGGCCGAGCCGCTGGCGGCGCTCACCGCGCGCGCCGAGGAGGTGCACCGCGCCCGATCGGCGATTCGCCGCGACATCACCCGGCTGGCCGCGACCGAGGGAGAGCGCGTCGGCCACCTGAGCGCGCGACTGGCGACGTTGGGGCCGGCGGCCACGCTGGCCCGCGGTTACGCCATCGTGCAAACCACCGTGCAGACCATCGGGCCGGCGAACCGGGTGCTCCGCTCAGCCGATGACGCGCCGGCGGGTACGCGACTGCGGGTGCGGGTGGCCGACGGCGCCGTGGCCGCGGTGAGCGAGGGGCGGACCGATGGCGCATAAAAACGACGGCGGAGACGAGGCCATCACCCCGGAAGGGGAAGAATCCATTACACCTATTAGTCACCTTGCCTATGAAGCGTGCCGGGACGAATTGATCGAAGTCGTCCGGGTGCTGGAGCAGGGCGGGTTGGACTTGGATGAGTCGCTGAAACTGTGGGAAAGAGGCGAACAGCTCGCTAAACGCTGTGAAGAGCACTTAGCTGGCGCGCGAAAGAGGATCGAAGATGTGCTCGCGGCGGGCGACGCCGACGACGCCTGAACTCAGGGATATCGGAGGGCTTTGTTGAAGACCTTTTGCCAAACTGGAACACGTTTCAGTTATGCTCGCAGCCATGGGTGATGCATCGCTGACGGCCGAACTCGGCCGCGTCCTGGTCACCGGGGGGTCCGGATTCGTCGGCGCCAACCTGGTGACCACCTTGCTCGACCGCGGGCATCAGGTCCGCTCCTTCGACCGTGCGCCCTCGCCGCTGCCGCCCCACCCGCGACTGGAGGTGCTGCAGGGCGACATCACCGATACCGCCGTGTGCGCGCGGGCGGTCGACGGCATCGACACCGTCTTCCACACCGCGGCGATCATTGACCTGATGGGCGGCGCGTCGGTGACCGACGAGTACCGCCAGCGCAGCTTCGGGGTCAACGTCGGGGGCACCGAGAACCTGGTCCGCGCCGGACAGGCGGCCGGGGTGCAGCGCTTCGTCTACACATCGTCGAACAGCGTCGTCATGGGCGGCCAGAACATCGCCGGCGGCGACGAGACGCTGCCCTACACCGACCGGTTCAACGACCTGTACACCGAGACCAAGGTGATCGCTGAGCGATTCGTCTTGGGCCAGAACGGGGTTGACGGCCTGTTGACGTGTGCGATCCGGCCCAGCGGCATCTGGGGCCGCGGCGATCAGACGATGTTCCGCAAGCTGTTCGAAAGCGTGATCGCAGGCCACGTCAAGGTGCTGATCGGGCGCAAATCAGCCCGGCTGGACAACTCCTACGTGCACAACCTGATTCACGGTTTCATCCTGGCGGCCGAGCACCTGACGCCCGGAGGCACCGCGCCCGGCCAGGCGTACTTCATCAACGACGCCGAGCCGATCAACATGTTCGAGTTCGCCAGGCCGGTCGTCGAGGCGTGCGGGGAGAAGTGGCCCCGCGTCCGGGTGAACGGCCCCATCGTGCGCGCGGCGATGACGGGTTGGCAGCGCTTGCATTTCCGGTTCGGGATACCCGCGCCGCTGCTCGAGCCGCTCGCCGTCGAGCGGCTGTATCTGGACAACTTTTTCTCGATCGCCAAGGCGTCGCGCGATCTCGGGTACCAGCCCCTGTTCAACACCGAGCAGGCGCTGTCGGAATGCCTGTCCTACTACGTCGACATGTTCGACCAGATGAAGCGACAAGCCTTGGCGGGCAAGGCATCCGCCTAGCGGAAGCTCACCATCTCGCTGCCCCAGGCCGCGCGGATGCCGGCATCGACGTCGTGGGCGAGGGCGTCGTTGCGGCCGATGATCAGGCAGGAACGGTCGTCCTTGGCATACGGTGTCCACTCCGGCTCACCGGCGGGACCCGCGGGCGTGCCGTACGCGGCGAAGTTGACCCACCGGGCGCGCACCCGCTTGGACACCGCCTTGGCGGTCTTGGTACCACCGAGCTTCAGGGTGGGATCCTTCGGCGCCCCGAGAGTGCCCCAGACGTAAGGCAATTCGGTGGCATGCGCGGCGTTGACCATCAGCAGCTTCAGCAACGGGGTGGCGTAATCGAACCGGTATAGATAGACCGGCGCCACCCGGCTGTGGCCCTCGGCGAGCCACACCGACGGCATCCGGAAGCCGACGTCGGTCGCGATGCTCAAACTCCTTGCCCTGCGCCGCATTCGCGAATACGCCGAGCCGATCACCTCTTCGGTGGGCAACTGCAGATCGGGTTGCTCGGCGGCGATCTGGTTGAACATCGATGTGATCGCGCTCGGAGTGATCGGCATCAGCGGCGAGCGCATCAACCGAAACAGCGCCGCCTCATGCTTGTTGGTGCCGATGATCAGCGGGACCGCATGTGAGCGGCCCTCCTGCGCCAGCTTGACCGGGTAGTCGGTCAGCACGTCGCCGTCCACGATCGGGACGAACGCCAGCCTCCCCGGGTTGCGCACCGGCACTTCGTCGAACACCTGTTGCGACGCGGCCAGGATCGCCGCCATGGGCAGGTCGACCAGCTTTTCCGATTCCGACGGGGCGACGCCCAGCCGGTCGAGGAAGGCCTTAGCCACCAACGCGGCCCGCTCGCGGTCGTAAACCGAAGTGGCCGGCGAACTTTGCGCGATCGCCGCACCGAACAGACCCTCGGCCGCCGGACTGGCCAGCAGAGTGGTGACGATCCCGGCCCCGGCGGACTCGCCGAACAGCGTGATCCGCCGCGGATCGCCGCCGAAGCCGGCGATGTTGTCGCGCACCCACTCCAGCGCCGCCAGCACGTCACGCAAACCGACGTTCGAGTCGAAATGCCGGCCCGCGCGATCGAATGACGACAGGTCCAGAAAGCCGAGCACCCCGAGCCGGTAGTTGACGGTCACCACGACGACGTCGCCATGGCTGACCAGCCTGCGGCCGTCGTACAGCGTCTGGCTGCTCGACCCCAGGACATAGGCGCCGCCGTGCAACCAGACCATCACCGGCTTGGCGTCGCCGGGCCGGGTGTCACAAGACGCCCAGACGTTGAGCCGCAGGCAGTCTTCACCCTGGGGCGCGCCCAGATCCAATGGCATGTTGGGGAATACGGGCTGCGGGCACGCCGGCCCGAATGCGGTGGCGTCGGCGACCTCCGTGCCGCGCGCGGGCGGCTGGGGCGCCCGGAAGCGCAGCTCGCCGGTGGGAGCCGCCGCGTACCGAATTCCCCTCCACGCCTTGACGTTGCCCTCGGCGATGCCCCGGACCGGTCCGTAATTGGTTTCGACCACCAGGTCGTCGATTGCCATGCGCGTGCGAAATCTCCTGAAGAACCTAGAAAAGGCGTTGCGTGAGGAACTCGACCACGCACTTGCGGGCCTCGTAGGCGGGATGACCGTCGACCTCGCGGACCTCGTCGGTGAGCACCGAGTGCGCCATCTTGCCGAAGCCGTGCTGATTGTTTGGGCCCGAGTCGATGTCGATCACCTCGAAGGCGTTGCCGAGGCGCTGCTTGAGCGTCGCGAATCGCTCGCCGGGCGCCATCTTGTCCTCGCTGAACCGCAGACCCATCGCGCACAGGCCGTCGTTGGCGCACCGGTCGGCCACGGTGGCCAGCTCGGATTCGCTCAGGCCTGGATCGCGGCGCCGCGCGGCGCCCAGCGGGAACGGGACCGACGGCTGCGAGAGCACCGGCGCCAGCACGCTGTCGTCGACCGCGGCGGCCAGCGCGAACCCGCCGGTGAAGCACTGACCGATCACCCCGACGCCCTTGCCGGGCGTCGATCCGTTGAGATCACGGGCCAGGGCACGCAGGAACGATGCAACCGGCCGCTGCTTGTTCAGCGCGAGTGCCGCGAATTCCCTTGCCACACAAGCCCGCCCGATGGCGCCGACGATGTAGCCCGCCGTCTTGGCCTTGCCCGGCTCGCCGAACAGTGACGGCATGGCGACAGTGAAGCCGTTGTCCACCAGGTGATTACCCAGGGCGAGCACGCCGGGATGGATTCCGGGGAGCTCGGGAATCAGCACCACCCCGGGGCCGCTGCCCTTGCGGTAGACGTCGTGGGTGTAGCCGCCACCGCTGAACGGCGCCACCGACCATCCGGAAAGATCGGCCTCAGGTGCAGTCACGCGAGTCCCTTCTAGCGCCTCGGCAAAGGCGGTTGCGATTGCGTCGCCGACGCAAGCGTACGGAACTGATCGGTGTTTCCGGCGCCGGTTATCGCAATTTGGGCGGCACCGCCCGGGCCGCTGAGCCGCGTCGTCCATACCGGCTCGGCGTCCGCGCCGTCCTGGCCGGAACCCTGGTAGACCACCCAGCTGGTTCCGGCGACGTCGACGGCCCCGGTCGGCGACGCCGACGGATGAATCGAGTTGACGAGCTTGTCCTCGTCGGCGTCGCTCTGGGTCAGGCTCAAATACATCCCGGTCGGACTGATGTAGCCGACGACCGAGAGAGGCGCGTTCACCCGCTGGCCGCTGGCGGGGTCGGTCCGCCCGCCCTGGATGCCTGCGCGGTGGCCGGAGTTAGCCTGCCAGCCGGCGGGCAGCCGGGGTTCGCGGATGGGAAAGCCGAATGCGGCTGCGTCGGCCCGCAGGGCCGCACCGGCGTCATAGGACGGGACGGGGCCCTCGTGGTTGCCGAGCTGAAACGAGCACATGCCCAGCATCCCGGCCAGCACGATGCACCCGATGACCAGCGGAATCAGGGACCAGAACATGTCCCGGCCGTCCTGCAACAGCCGGGGCTTCGCCGGCCTGGGTGCCGGGCCCGCTTGCGGAGACGGCACGGCGGCTTCGCTCCCATCAAGCTGGGCATTCAGCGGCGGCTCCTCCGTCATCCCCCAAGTATCCCAGTTCCAGCGGACCGATCCGCTTCTGGGACAATCGCAACCATGACAGTTGAGGGCGACCGCTCGACCGCCACCACCGGCCGGGTCCCAGCGCAGGGGCGACCGCGCGGTGAGGCTCCGGACCGCAACCTGGCATTGGAACTGGTACGCGTCACGGAGGCCGGTGCCATGGCCGCAGGTCGCTGGGTCGGCCGCGGCGACAAAGAGGGCGGCGACGGGGCGGCCGTCGACGCGATGCGCGAGCTGGTCAACACGGTGTCGATGCGCGGCGTCGTCGTCATCGGCGAGGGTGAGAAGGACCACGCGCCGATGCTCTACAACGGCGAGGAAGTAGGCAACGGCGACGGCGCGGACTGCGACTTCGCCGTCGACCCGATCGACGGCACCACGCTGATGAGCAAGGGCATGCCCAACGCCATCTCCGTGCTCGCGGTGGCCGACCGCGGCGCGATGTTCGACCCGTCCGCGGTCTTCTACATGAACAAGATCGCCGTCGGGCCCGAGGCCGCGCACGTGCTCGACATCACCGCCCCGATCGCCGAGAACATCAAAGCCGTCGCCAAGGTCAAGGCGCTGTCGGTGCGGGACATGACCGTGTGCATCCTGGACCGGCCGCGGCACGCCAAGCTGATCGAGGACGTGCGGGCCACCGGGGCCCGGATCCGGCTGATCACCGACGGCGACGTCGCGGGCGCCATCTCGGCCTGCCGCCCGCACTCGGGCACCGACATGCTGGCCGGGATCGGCGGCACGCCGGAGGGCATCATCGCCGCCGCCGCGATCCGCTGCATGGGCGGCGCCATCCAGGCGCAGCTGGCCCCCACGGACGACGAGGAACGCCAGAAGGCCGTCGACGCCGGCTACGACCTGGACCGCGTGCTGACCACCGAGGACCTGGTCTCCGGTGAGAACGTGTTCTTCTGCGCCACCGGAGTCACCAACGGCGACCTGCTCAAGGGCGTGCAGTATTACCCCGGCGGCTGCACCACGCAGTCGATCGTGATGCGGTCGAAGTCGGGAACGGTCCGGATGATCGAGGCCTACCACCGGCTTTCGAAACTCAACGAGTATTCCGCCATCGACTTCACCGGCGATACCTCCGCCGCCTATCCCCTGCCCTGACCACCGATCGAAGAACGAGGAAGCCGCTTTATGGGCGCTGAAAACGTCGAAGACACCGAGTACCGCATCGAGCACGACACCATGGGCGAGGTGCGCGTCCCCGCAAAAGCGTTGTGGCGCGCGCAAACCCAGCGTGCGGTCGAGAACTTCCCGATTTCGGGCCGCGGCCTGGAACGCACCCAGATCCGTGCGTTGGGCCTGCTGAAGGGCGCCTGCGCGCAGGTCAACAAGGACCTCGGGCTGCTGGCGCCGGAGAAGGCCGACGCGATCATCGCCGCGGCGGCTGAGATCGCCGACGGCCGGCACGACGACCAGTTCCCCATCGACGTCTTCCAGACCGGTTCGGGCACAAGCTCCAACATGAACACCAACGAGGTGATCGCCAGCATCGCGGCCGCCAACGGCGTGACGGTGCATCCCAACGACGACGTCAACATGTCGCAGTCGTCGAACGACACCTTCCCCACCGCAACGCACATCGCGGCCACCGAGGCCGCCGTGCGTCATCTGATCCCTGCTCTCGAGGTGCTGCACGCCGCCCTGGCCGGCAAGGCCCGCGAGTGGCACACCGTGGTCAAGTCGGGCCGCACCCACCTGATGGACGCCGTCCCGGTGACGCTCGGTCAGGAATTCAGCGGGTACGCCCGGCAGATCGAGGCGGGCATCGAGCGGGTGCGCGCGACGCTGCCCCGGCTCGGCGAACTGGCGATCGGAGGCACCGCGGTCGGCACCGGCCTGAACGCTCCCGACGGCTTCGGCGCCAAGGTGGTCGAAACGCTGGTCGCCTCCACCGGCCTGAGCGAATTGCGCACGGCGGCAAACTCATTCGAGGCGCAGGCGGCGCGCGACGGCCTGGTCGAGGCGTCCGGCGCGCTGCGCACCATCGCGGTGTCGCTGACCAAGATCGCCAACGACGTGCGCTGGATGGGGTCGGGCCCGCTGACCGGCCTGGCCGAGATCCAGCTGCCCGACCTGCAGCCGGGTAGCTCGATCATGCCCGGCAAGGTCAATCCCGTTCTGCCCGAGGCGGTCACGCAGGTCGCCGCGCAGGTGATCGGGAACGACGCCGCCGTCGCGTGGGGCGGTGGCAACGGTGCGTTCGAACTCAACGTCTACATCCCGATGATGGCCCGCAACATCCTCGAGTCCTTCAAGCTGCTGACGAACGTGTCGAAGTTGTTCGCCGAGCGCTGCATCACCGGGCTGGCCGCCAATGTGGAGCACCTGCGCGAGCTGGCCGAGTCGTCGCCGTCCATCGTGACGCCGCTCAACTCCGCGATCGGCTACGAGGAGGCCGCCGCGGTGGCCAAGCAGGCGCTCAAGGAACGCAAGACGATTCGTCAGACCGTGATCGATCGTGGCTTGATCGGCGACAAGTTGTCGATCGACGAACTCGACCGGCGGCTTGACGTGCTGGCGATGGCCAAGGTCAAGCCCGAAGACTGAGCCGTCCGTTCTCCGGTGACGGCGGTGGTCGACGAGAGTAAGGGTGGTTTTCCATGACGGCTCCTCCCGGCGGTCCCTATGGTCAGGGACCCTACGGAAGCAATCCGTATGGGCAGGACCCGAATTGGGGCGGCCAGCCGCAGGGCGCTCCCGGCCCCTACCCGCAGGGTGGTCCCGGCCCCTACCAACAGGGCGGTCCCGCTCCCTACCCGCAGGGTGGTCCGGGCCCCTACCCGCAGGGCGGTCCGTACGCCTACCCGCCGCCGGGTGGCCCCTACCCATATCAGCAGTATCCCCAACCCGGACAACAGTTTCCGCCGGGTGGCCCAGGCGGGCCCTACCCACCGGGTCCGCCGCCGGGTAGGTCCGGCTCGAAGCTGCCGTGGCTGATCGTCGCCGGCCTGGTCGTGCTGGCGGTCATCGCGCTGGTGGCGACACTGCTGGTGATGCGGGGCGGCCATGACAACAAGTCGGCCACCGCGCCCTCGACAGCCAGCACCTCGGTCTCGCAGCCGAAGAACTCCGCGCAGAATGCGACCGACTGCACCCCGAACGTGTCCGGCGGTGAGATGCCGCGGGGCGACTCGATCTCCGCGGGCAAGCTTTCGTTCCCCGCCAGTGCGGCGCCGGGCGGGTGGACGGTGTTCTCCGACGACCAGGGCCCGAACCTGATCGGCGGGCTGGGGGTCGCCCAGGACGTGCCCGGAGCCAATCAGTGGATGATGACGGCCGAGGTCGGCGTCACCAATTTCGTTCCCAGCATGGACCTTACGGCGCAGGCCACAAAGTTGATGCAATGCATCGTCGCGGGTCCCGGCTACGCGAACGCCCAGCCCACGCTCGGACCGACGAAGTCGTCGTCGATCACCGTCGACGGCACCAAGGCTGCCCGGGTCGACGCCGACGTCACGATCGCCGATCCCAGCCGCAACGTCAAGGGCGACTCCGTCACCATCATCGCCGTCGACACCAAGCCAGTGACGGTCTTCATCGGCAGCACACCCATCGGTGACGCCGCCTCGGCGGGCCTCGTCGGTAAAATCATTGCCGCGCTGAAGGTCTCGAAGTCCTGAGGTAGGTTGGCCCGGCTAGCCGGTCGGCGCCGAGACGTGGGTTGCCTCGGATCGCCCGCGCAGCACCGTGGAATAGCATTCGGACCACTGCGCGCGCTCCGCCTCACCCGCGGCATCGATGGCGCCCGCCGAACACAGGATGCGCCGGTCGGAGGTTTTGGCGAGGTCGGCCAGCCGCGCGGCTTCGTTGACGGCGTCACCGATCACGGTGTATTCGTACCGGTTTTCGGCGCCGACGTTGCCGGCGAACACCCGACCAGCTGACACACCGATGCCGAAATCGACCGGCAGCCTGCGCAGTTGGGAGCCCAGCGCTCGAGCGGTTGCCAAGGCCGACGATGCCGGATCGCTGATCGGCAACGGCACCCCGAAGACGGCCAGTGCGGCATCGCCGGCGAATTTGTTGACCAGCCCATGGTGTTCGTCGACGGCATGCACGACGATCCGGAAGAAGTCATTGAGCACCGCCGCGACGTCTTGCGGGGGGCGGCTTTCGGCGAGTTGCGTGGATCCCACCAGGTCGATGAAAAGCACCGCCGCTTCCACCACGTCGCCCGACAGCGTGGCGCCCTCGGTGAGGGCGCGTTGTGCGACGTCGGCGCCGACATGGCGGCCGAACAAGTCACGCAGCCGGTCGCGCTCGGCCAGGCCAGCCACCATACGGTTGAAACCCGTTTGCAGCCGCCCGATTTGGGATCGTTCGTAGGCGCCGACATACGTTTCCATGCGGCCGTGTTCGACCTCGGCCATCGCGTCGACGACCTCACCGACCGGGTCCGAGATGGACCGCGAGGTCAGGATCATCGTGGGCAGCCCCAGCACCAGCGCCGCCAGCGACACCACCAGGATCGGCACGTCCAGCGAGGCCGACTTCTCGATCAGCCACCCGTACGAGCGGAGTACGACCAGCGTCGCGATGACGGCGATGGGAAAGGCGCTGCACAAGAACCACAGCAGAACCAGCCGCGCGTACACGCTCGGCACCGCCAGCCGCGGCTCGGCGCCCAGCGTGGCCGCGCGCATGATGGGCCGCAGGGTGCGTTGCGCGAGCAGCATCCCGGTGCCGGCGGCCGCCGATCCGCCGAGCAGCACGCCGAGCACGATGGGCAGCAGAAGTTGTGGCCCGCCAGTCAGATTCAGCAGGATGAAGATGCCGCCGGTCAGTGCCCAGGAGGTCACCAGGATCGCCGACTGGCGCCCGGCCAGCCGCATCACGGCTTCGCGTTGCTCTGGGGTGGGTTCGTCACCCGCAACGAACCACCGCACGGTGGGCGCCAGGCTGAGGGCGCCGGCCACCGCGACGCTGACGATGCCCAGCACGATGAGCAGCACCACGGGCGCGGTGTTCTGCCGCGCGAAGTCCGCGTTGGCGCCGACGGAAGTGTGGCCGCGCAACGGAATCAGGATGGCCGCAGCCTCGATGACCGCCAGCACGTAGGACAGGCTCATATCGAACCCGTATTGAAACAGCCACCGTCGAAAAGACTTTCGTTGACCGGGCTGGCGCACCGGGCCACGCCATGATGGCGGAAGCCGATCCCGAAGCCATCCCACGGTGATCACCCTGTAAAAGTAGCCGCGTCTGGTCCGAAACTTGCTCTAAGCACCGTTGTTCGGCCCGCCGGAATTCTGCCCTGGGATGTCGGTGATCGGGAAATTCGGCATCGGTTTCGGTGAGGGCGTGTTGGGCAGCGTGGGGATGTCACCGGGCGGGATGTCGTGCAGGCCGTTGACGGCCGGGCCGTTCTCCCGGCTGCCGTAACTGCTGCCGGGAGAACGCGATCCGAGCAGGTCGCTGACCGTCACCATCCGGTAGCCGTTGGCCTTGAGCACCGGGATGAACTGATACACCAGGTCGACGGTGCTCGAATAGGTACTGTGCAGCAGGACCACCGAGCCGGGCTTGATGTAGGTCATCAGCATGTAGCGCGTCGCGGCCGTGTTCGAGTCGTTCGCCCAATCGAAAGGGATCACATCCCAGAGGATTTCGGCCAGACCGAATTGGCCGGCGGCCTGGCGCACCACCGGGTCGGACAACCCGCCCGCGGGGCGGTACAGGTTGGGGGTGCGGCCGGTCGCGGCGGTGATCGCGTCGTTGGCCTTGGCGAACTGGGCGGCGATGTCCTCGCGCGGGATCGTGGTCATGTTGGGGTGTTCCCAGGTGTGGCTGCCGATTTCCATCCCCGCGTCTGCGATGCGCTTGGCCCCGGCCGGGTTGGCGGCCACCTTGTTGCCGATCAGGAAGAAGGTGGCCTTGGCGTCGTTCTCCTTCAGGATTTGCAGCAACCGCTCGTCGAACGGCCCCGGCCCGTCGTCGAACGTCAACGCGACGCACTTGACGACCGAGCAGCTGAGGTCGTCGGCGCGCGTCACGTGGCCCGTGAGCCCGCCGATCACCAGCACCGCGACGGCCGCCGCCACCCCGACAACCGTGCGCCAGTAGCGCCAGGCCTGGGTGTCGGGTCGTTTCGCCACCGTGGAAGTTTATCGAAGCGAGGCCCACCCGGGGCCGACCGCGCTGGTCAGGCGCCTCACTGCGGGCCGGCGATCTCCTCGAGCATCTCGGTGACCAGGGCCGCAATCGGGGACCGCTCGCTGCGCAACAGGGTGATGTGGGCGAACAGCGGATGGCCCTTGAGCTTCTCGATCACCGCCGCGACCCCGTCGTGGCGGCCCACTCGCAGGTTGTCCCGCTGCGCGATGTCGTGCGTCAACACCACGCGCGACCCGGTGCCCAGCCTGGACAGCACGGTCAGCAGGACGTTGCGTTCCAGCGACTGCGCCTCGTCGACGATCACGAACGAGTCGTGCAGCGACCGGCCCCGGATGTGGGTCAGCGGCAGCACCTCGAGCATGCCCCGGGACAGCACTTCCTCCAGCACCGCCGGGCTGGCCAGACCCTCGAGGGTGTCGAAGACGGCCTGCGCCCACGGACCCATCTTTTCGCTCTCGCTGCCGGGCAGGTACCCCAGTTCCTGACCGCCGACGGCGTAGAGCGGCCGGAAGACCACCACCTTGCGCTGGGTCCGGCGCTCCAGCACCGCCTCCAGGCCGGCGCACAAGGCGAGGGCCGACTTGCCGGTGCCCGCCTTGCCGCCCATCGACACGATGCCCACCGACTCGTCGAGTAGCAGGTCCAGGGCGACGCGTTGCTCGGCGGAGCGGCCGCGCAACCCGAAGACCTCGCGGTCGCCACGCACCAGCTGGACGCGCTTGTCCGCGTTGACCCGGCCCAGGGCGTGAGAGCTTCCACCAAGCAACCGAACACCGGTGTGGCACGGTAGGTCTCGCGCTTCCACCAGATCGATCTCGCCTTCGGCGAATAGCGCGTCGATGTCCTCGGTGGCGGTCTCGATCTCGCACATCCCCGACCATCCGGAGGCCACCACGTCCTGCGCGTGGTACTCGTCGGCGGCCAGACCCACCGCGGCCGCCTTGACGCGAAGCGGAATGTCCTTGCTGACCAACGTAACTCGCTTGCCCTCGGCAGCGAGGTTGGCGGCACAGCTCAGGATCCGGGAGTCGTTGCTGTCGCTGCGGAAACCCGCCGGCAGCACCGACGGGTCGGTGTGGTTGAGCTCGACGTGCAGCGAACCGCCCTGCGTCCCAACGGGAATGGGCTGATCCAGTCGTCCGTGCAGCAGCCGGAGATCGTCGAACAGCCGCAAGGACTGGCGGGCGAACCATCCCAGCTCGTGGTGGTGGCGTTTGGCCTCCAGCTCGCTGATCACCACCAACGGAACAACCACCTCGTGTTCGGCGAACCGGCTGCACGCCCAGGGGTCGGACAGCAGCACGGAAGTGTCGATCACGTAGGTCCGGATTTCGGTCACGTAGCGCTCCTCGAGCGGGATGAGCCCGCGCGGACCCGCACAGGCATGTCGACGGGAACCGCAGCACCAGGACCGGGGCCGGTCCTTCCGTTGTGGTGACGGGAGGTGCCGCCCTGGCAGCAGAGCATGACGCTGACCATCGGGATCGACGCTACTCCCGTGGCCGCATGCGCGCTGTGCAGGCGCGCCGACGTGGCGAGCCGCGACCACCTTCGGTGGGCGGCCGATGTTGAGGGGCGCGTGCAGACCGGCTTAGCCGACGATCAATTGCCGCAGTTCAGGCTCGTCCGCGAGCCCCCACGCGGTGATGCGGTCGGAGATCGCCTGACGCAGCTGCTCCGGATCGAAAATGCCTGCCTTTTCGACGTTCTGCACCTTGTCCGCGTACGCGTCGATGTCGGCACCGGGCACCTTCAGGTCGGCCGCGCGGGCGGCGATCGCCGCGATGGTCTCGTCGCGGGTGTACTCGAGGCAGTGCGCGACGAGGTTGGAGAAGAAGACCTCGTGGCGCCGCTCGTCGCGGGCGATCCGGTCCACGAGGCCAGCCAGGATGGGCTCCTCGAGCTTGGCGGCCAGGTTTTCACAGAACACGGCGTGGGTCCGTTCGACGAACGCCATGTGCACCAGCGTTTCCACCTGCGAGTAGGTGTCGGCGCGGTAGCCCTTCATGACGTACTGGACGCGGGCCTCTTCGTTGGCGGTCGGGTCCACCTCCCGGGTCACCACCAGGTACTCGCGCAGCGCGATGGCGTGCAGGTGCTCCTCGGCGGTCCACCGGCCCAGCCAGCGGCCCCAGTAGTCCTCCAGGATGAAGTGCTCGACCAGCTCGCGGTGGTGGGCGGCCAGGTTGTCCTTGAGCAGCAGCATGATCTCGCAGGCGTCCGTCAACGGCCTCGGCAGCGTCATCGACGACGGGTCCCAGTCGCGCCCACCGAGGAAGGCGAAGTTCTCGCCCCGGTCGAACGGCACGTAGTCGTGCGCGAACCAGAGTTCTTCGGTGGACAGGTGGCGGTCGATGTTCGCTTCGACGACCGGCTCGAGTTCCAGGGTCAGCGCGTTAGCGACAGGTCTTTCGGCCATGAGATAACTGTAACCCGCGTACACAGGTTCATGAAATCGACCGGGTCGTGTCGCGGCAACTGATGACTTTGGTCCTCAGGGCCGCCCGGGTGAGCACTCTGGGGCCCCTCCTGCGGCGCAAACCTAGAGCGCGAGGCCCGGATACAGCGGATTGGCGTCCAACAGTTCGGCCGCGGCAGCGCTGACCCGTTCGGCCGTGCCATCGGCCAGCGAGTACTTGGCCTTGGAGGCGCCTTCCGGCTTCGTGTTGGCCAGGACGTCGACCATCAGTTCGGCCACCCGGTCGAACTCGGCCGGACCGAAGCCGCGGGTGGTCAGCGCCGGGCTGCCGAGCCGGATCCCGCTGGTGTACCAGGCGCCGTTCGGGTCGGCGGGGATGGCGTTGCGATTGGTGACGACGCCGGCGTCCAGCAAGGCCGACTCGGCTTGACGTCCCGTGAGGCCGAACGATGTGACGTCGAGCAGCACCAGGTGGTTGTCGGTGCCCCCGGTGACCAGGTGGGCATCGCGCTTGAGGAAACCGTCGGCCAGGGCCTGGGCGTTGTCGGCGATCCGCTGGGCGTAGGCCTGGAACGACGGCTGCCGCGCCTCGGCGAGCGCGACGGCCTTGGCCGCCATCACGTGCGACAGCGGCCCGCCGAGCACCATCGGGCAGCCCTTGTCGACAGCGTCGGCGTATTCGGGTTGGCACAGGATGAGGCCGCCGCGGGGACCGCGCAGCGACTTGTGCGTCGTCGTGGTCGTGACATGGGCGTGCGGCACCGGGTCCTCGTCGCCGGTGAACACCTTGCCCGCCACCAGGCCGGCGAAGTGCGCCATGTCCACCATCAGGGTGGCGCCGACCTCGTCGGCGATCTCACGCATCGTCGCGAAGTTGATGCGGCGCGGGTAAGCGGAGTAGCCGGCCACGATGATCAGCGGCTTGAACTCACGCGCGGCGGCCGCAACGGCGCCGTAGTCGACGAACCCGGTGTCGGGGTCGGTGCCGTAGCTGCGCTGGTGGAACATCTTGCCGGAGATGTTGGGCCGGAAGCCGTGGGTGAGGTGGCCGCCGGCATCCAGCGACATGCCCAACAGGCGCTGGTTGCCCAACGTGTTGCGCAGCTTCTCCCAGTCCGCCTCGGACAAGTCGTTGACATGCTTGACGCCGGCATCGGCCAGGGCCGGCGCCTCGATCCGGGTGGCCAAGATCGCCCAGTACGCAACGAGGTTGGCGTCGATGCCCGAGTGCGGCTGCACGTAGGCGTGCGGCGACCCGAACAGCTCACGGGCGTGCTCGGCGGCGACGCTTTCCACGGTGTCGACGTTCTGACAGCCCGCGTAGAAGCGGTGTCCGATGGTGCCCTCGGCGTACTTGTCCGACAGCCAGGTCCCCATGGTCAGCAACACCGCGGGCGATGCGTAGTTCTCGCTGGCGATCAGCTTGAGCGAATCACGTTGGTCGGCGAGCTCTTTGCGCGTCGCCGCGGCGATGCGAGGTTCGACGGACTCGACCACCTGCAGTGCGGCGCGGTAGGCAGCGCTCGCGGTGTCGGCGTATTCGGCGCCCGGTGACATGGTCGAGGTGGCGGTGCGGGTCAAGTCGGCTGACATGTGAACGAGACTAGTCGGCCGACTAACCCCACAGCGAGGGCGCTCGCGCTATCCAGCGTCGAGTTTTCGCCAGCCCAGCCGTCGGGCTTTTCGGCGCCCCTGCAACACTTGCACTATGCCGCGGCTTAGCGAGCCGAGCCCATATGTGGAGTTCGACCGAAAGCAATGGCGTGCGCTTCGTATGTCGACGCCGCTGGCCCTCACCGAGGAAGAGCTCGTCGGCCTGCGCGGTTTGGGTGAACAAATCGACCTGCTCGAAGTCGAAGAGGTCTACCTGCCGCTGGCCCGGCTCATTCACCTGCAGGTCGCGGCGCGCCAGCGATTGTTCGCCGCCACCGCCGAGTTCCTCGGCGAACCCCAGCAGAACCCGGACCGGCCGGTGCCGTTCATCATCGGCGTGGCCGGCAGCGTGGCGGTCGGCAAGTCGACGACCGCTCGTGTGCTGCAGGCCCTGCTCGCTCGGTGGGATCACCACCCGCGGGTCGACCTGGTCACCACCGACGGCTTCCTGTACCCCAACGCCGAGCTGGACCGGCGGAACCTGATGCACCGCAAGGGGTTTCCGGAGAGCTACAACCGTCGCGCGCTGATGCGGTTCGTGACCTCGGTCAAATCCGGCTCGGACTACGCGTGCGCGCCGGTGTACTCGCACCTGAAATACGACATCATCCCCGGGGCCAAGCATGTGGTCCGGCACCCCGACATCTTGATCCTGGAGGGCCTCAACGTTCTGCAGACCGGTCCGACCCTGATGGTGTCGGACCTGTTCGACTTCGGCGTGTACGTCGACGCCCGGATCGAGGACATCGAGCAGTGGTACGTATCGCGATTCCTGGCCATGCGCAGCACCGCCTTCGCGGATCCCGAATCGCACTTCCACCACTACTCGGCCCTCAACGACACCAAGGCGGTCGCCGCCGCTCGCGAGATCTGGCGGTCGATCAACCGCCCCAACCTGGTCGAGAACATCCTTCCGACCCGGCCGCGCGCCACCCTGGTGCTGCGCAAGGACGCCGACCACTCCATCAACCGGCTGCGGCTGCGCAAGCTTTAGCGCTGTAGGCAGCCGCAGGGTCGGCAGATCAGGCCTCGAGGCGACGCAGTCCCAGGTATTGCAGCGCAGCGAATGCCGCGGTGTACGCGCCGCTGGCCAGAGTCAACGCGACGCCGGTGCCGGTGAGCGGCAGCGCTTCGGCGGCCACGATCGCCGCCAGCGTGAACGCGACGTTGACGACCACGACGCTGATGCCGAGGCGTCGCAGCTCCGGCAGCGCCCCGAGGCTGAACACCAGCAGCCCGGCGATCACGAAAGCCACGCCCACGCCGTATTCCTGGAAGGAGGTCAGGCCGGTCAGCGACGAGATCGGGTCGGCGAGGAAGGCGATGGCCAACCCGCACAGCCCCGTCAGGGTCGCGTCCGCACGCACGGCAAAACGCAACAGCGAGTCCGTTGAGTCGTAGAGGGGCCGGGTCGGGATGCTTGAAACACCGGTGATCGAGCTCATGTGCTTACTCCTCGCGATGGCGGGTTGGGTCGTACAGCTTTGAGGGTGCCGCCAGTGCACTGCCATATCGACTCGTGGCGCTGCCAACTACTGCCACGGAAACAAAGACGAGGTGGTTCACCCGACTATTCCCGTCAGCGGGTAAATATTTGACACGCGCCAGTCCTGGGGCTCAGCGGCCCCACCAGTCACAGGTACACGGGGCACAGCACTGTGCCGTCGGCGACCGCGGTGACTCCTGTACCCGTTCTAGTCGCTGGGAACCGGCACCCGGCCGCGAAGATCGGCGGCGATCAGCCGGGCGGCGGCGTTCTGCCAGTTGTGCAGCGAGCGCTGCGGAACCTCGGTGACGAACCACTGCCAGGCCTGCCGCGCGACCGGATCCAGGCCCGCGGCGGTGGCGTTCTGTGCGTACGCACGCACGCCGACTACGTACGGGAAATACAGCGAGTTGTAGTAGCGCCACTCCTCACTGGTTCCGAAGTCGCCGCCGTCGCGCGGCTTGAGCCGCGCTATGCCGTCGGCCAGCACGGCCTTGAGTTCGTTGGCCCGCTCGATCGGCTGGTCGGGCGCTCCCCGGGCGGCCAGCCGCTCGTCGATCACCGGCAACGCGGTCAGCGGGCTGGCGACCAGCTTGGTCAGGTCACCGTAGTGGCCCAGGGCGCGGCGGGTGAGCCTGGCGAAGGTGACGTCGTCGACACCGGCCAGCGGGTGCTCCTGGCGCAGCGGCAGCGCCGCCCCGGTATGACGCAGCGCGGCCCGATCCGCCCGCAGCGCAGGCGATTTCGAGAAGGCCAACCGGTCAAGCGCCCCGGCTAGCGGATCGGCGAGCACCTGCACGGTGATCGCGATGGCGAGGCTGGTGAACAGCAGCACGGTCAACGCGGTCTGCGCGCCGGGCTCGTCGCGGGTCACCGCCAAGCCGATCAGCGCCTGGCCGCCGAACAGCACCGCCACCGCCACCGAACCGGCGAACGAGCGAAGCATGTCGGCGCGCAGCGCGTGGCCCTCGTCGAACGCGTCCCACAGGGCGACGGCGACCCCGAGCCCCAGGACGTCGCAACTCGTCGACGCCAGCGCAATCCAGCTGGGCACCAGGCCCAGCGGGATGACCAGGATCGCGTTGCTCAGCGCGAAGAACAGGGTGGCGGTGATGGCGAGCCCCACCGCCGGCCTCGGTCGCCGCGGGCGGCGCAACGCGACGGCCATCGCACCGAGCGTCGACACTGAGATCACCGCGAACATCAGCCAGTGGCCCGGACGCAACGGCCCCTCGACACTGCCGGCCAGCGCCGCCCCGAGCAGGGTCAGCGCGGCCATCCCGGCCACGAGTAACACCTCGCGGGTGCGTGAGCGCCAGCCGTCACTGGGCCGGGACAGCTCGACGAGCACCGCGAACCACGCCACACCGGGGACGGCCGCCAGGTAGATCTCGACCCGGCTCAGCAGCTGGGCATGCCCGGGGCTGGCCGTCCGAATCGCATCCAGGCCCACCACGAGCGCAAAGCCGCACAGCCCGGTCGCCGCCAGCGCGAGGACGGGTTTGCGCGGATCGCGGGCGGCCAGATACAGGCCCAGCCAGGCGCTCAGCGTGAATACCACCGCCGACAGCGCAGCCATGTCCTTAGTGTGGCACGCGTGTGAGCAGGCGCTGAAGGCCTTCGGGGGGCTACTTGCCGTGCCGGCGATCCCGCCGGCTGTAGTCACGCAGCGCGCGCAAGAAGTCGACGCGCCGGAACGCCGGCCAGTGCGTTTCGCAGAACCACATCTCCGAATACGCGCTCTGCCACAGCAGAAACCCGGACAGCCGTTGCTCGCCCGAGGTGCGGATCACCAGGTCGGGGTCGGGTTGGCCGGACGTGTAGAGGTTCTCGGAGATGGCGTCGACGGTCACCGCGTCGACGAGCTCTTCGCCGGTGGCGCCGTTGGCGAGCTCTTTGTTCAGCAACGCGCGCACCGCGCCGACGATCTCCTGCCGGCCGCCGTAGCCGACCGCCACGTTGACGTGAAAGGGCGCGACGCTGGGCGTGGACTCGACCGCACCGCGCAACCGGCGCGCCGGCTCGTCGCCGAGCAGTTCCAGGTCCCCCACCGTGCGCACGCTCCAGCGGTTGGCCGGTGCGCAGATCTCCTCCACGACGTCGGTGATGATTTCGATCAGCCCGGCCAGCTCGTCGGGATCGCGTTGCAGGTTTTCGGTGGACAGCAGATACACGGTGGTCATTTCGACCCCGGCTTCCTGACACCAGCGCAGCATCTCGGCGATCTTGGACGCGCCCATCCGGTAGCCGTAGCTGACGTCCTCGTATCCCGCGTCGCGGGCCCACCGCCGGTTCCCGTCGCACAGCACGGCGATGTGCCGCGGCAGCTGCGACTTCGAGGCGGCCAGGCCCTGCCGCAGCCGCAGCTCGTAGACGCGATACAGCGGCTCTTTGAGGCGCGGCGGGATAATTTCCACGAGCATCCACCCTACTGCCAGCGGTGATTTATTCACCGGTTCTCATTTCGGCCCGGTGCCTGAGAAACCTGAGAAGCCGAGACTGCGCCGTAACCATCCCTGGCTACTGTGGATTCTGAGCAGCCCCCGGCGACCTCCCCACTGGTATCCCGAGTCGCGAGGACAAGACACAGGAGACATGAGCAGCCAGACCAGCACCATCCCCAATCCGGAACCCGAACCCGAGTCGATCGTTCCGGGCAACACCGTCGAGGAGTTCGTCGAGGGTGCCGCCCAGTTCTTGGGCAAGCCCCGGATGCGCGGCTGGATCCACTTCGTCTCGGCGTGGCTGGCCATCATCACCGGCGCCACGCTGGTGTCGGTGTCCTGGGCGGTCTCCTCCCCCCGCGCCGGCCACTCGACGCTGGTCTACGCCGCGGCGACGGTGGCGATGTTCGCGGTCAGCGCCACCTATCACCGGGTGCAGTGGAAGTCGGACGTCGCGCGCAGCCGGATGAAGCGGCTCGACCATTCGATGATCTTCGTCTTCATCGCGGGCAGCTACACCCCGTTCGCGCGGCTGGTCATGCCGCAGAACACCGGCGTGCTGGTGCAGTGCATCGTGTGGGGCGGCGCGGCGGCCGGCATCGCGTTGAAGATGTGCTGGCCGACGGCGCCGCGCTGGGTCGGCGTGCCGCTCTATCTGCTGCTGGGATGGGTGGCCGTCTGGTTCGCGCCGACGATCCTGCACCAGGCCGGCGTGGCCGCGATGGTGCTGCTGGCGGTGGGCGGCGTGTTCTACAGCGTGGGCGGCATCTTCTACGGGCTGCGCTGGCCCGACCCGTGGCCGAAGACGTTCGGCTACCACGAGTTCTTCCACGCCTTCACCGCGATCGCGGCGATCCTGCACTACATCGCCATGTGGTTCGCCGTCTTCTACACCAGCGACCACGCCTGGCTGATCGGCGGCTAGGCCGGGGCGACGTCGTCCTCCGGCGACCAGTAGGCCTTCATCGAGGCGATCTTGCCCTGGCCGTCGAAGACCATGACGTCGATCGGCTCGATCACCATCCGGTGCTCGCCCGCGGTCACGGTCAGCCGGAATTGGAAGGCCGCCTCGTTGCCCGCGACGCGCAGCGTCAGCAGTGTGCATTCGCGCTGCAGTTCGTTGACCGCGGAGTAGAAGCCGTGGATGGCCTGCCGGCCGATGTGCACCTCGCCGCCGACCGGATCCTCGACGGTGGCGTCGTCGGCGTACAACTCGACCAAGTCATCGGCGCTGCCCTTGGCGACCAGCTCGATGTAGCGGTTGACCGTGCTTCTGATCGCTTCGGTCTTGGCGGCATTCGGCATGGGAGGCAGGGTAACCCCGCGTCAGCGACCGGAAACACCCAGGGCGGCGGCGAGTTCGGCCGCGGTCGTCACCGGCAGGTCGCAGACCTGGCCCCGGCACACGTAGGCGGCGTCCGCCCCGCCCACCCGGGCCCGGCCGGCCAGCAGCGCCGACGAATCCACCTCCCCGCCTACGACGATCGCCCCGCCGGGCGCCAGCCGTCGCGCGTGGACCAGCAGCGCCGAGGCCGCCGGGTCGCAGGCGACCGCGATCTGCAGCGGTCCGCGCACCGCCGCTTCGGCGACGGCCAGCCAATGCCCGGCCGATCGCGGCGCGCGGTCGAGCAGCAGCGAGTGCGCGCCGAGCGATTCGGCCGCCGCCCGTAGATACCGCTCGGCGCGATCGCCGTCGACCAGGTGCGCGGCGGTCAGCAGCGCCTCGGTGATCGACGACGCTCCAGACGGGGTCGCGCCGTCGAGCGGGTCGGCCGGCCGGAGCACCAACTGCTCGGCATCGTCGGCGGTGTCGAACCAGCGGCCGGGTTGGGCCTGGTCGGCGAAGTGCGCCAGCGCGGTGTCCAGCAGGTCGGTGGCGGCCGCCAGCCAGGCCGCATCGGCGCTCAGCTGGTACAGCGCAAGCAGCCCGGTGGTCAGCATCGCGTAGTCCTCGAGGATGGCGACGCTGTCGCCGACCACCCCGCCCAGGCTGGCGCGTCGCAACCGGCCGTCGACAACATGCAATTCCAGCAGCTCCCGCGCGCAACGCCTTGCGGCGTCAATCAATTCGGGCTCGTCGAGTGCCACGCCGGCCTCGGCCAGCGCGGTGATCGCCAGCCCGTTCCACGACGTGACGACCTTGTCATCGCGTCCGGGCTGGATCCTGGTGTGCCGGGCGGCCAGCAGCGCGGACCGCACCCGGTCCAGCCGTTGCCGATCCTCGGGATCGGCGGGTTGCTGCAGCACCGAGGCGCCGTGCTCGAACGTGCCGCCCGCGGTGACCGCGAAAACGCCTGCCGCCCAGGGCCCGTCGTCGGGGCCGAGCACCTCGTTCAGCTGCGCCGGTGTCCAGACATAGGTCGAGCCCTCGCGGCCGTCGGCGTCGGCGTCCAGCGACGAGGTGAACATGGCGCCGTCGGCCAGATCGTCGAGCAGGAAGCGGGCGGTCTGGGCGGTGACCCGGCGCGCCAGGGGATCGCCGGTGCGCCGGGCCCAGTGCGCGTAGGCGCGCAGCAGCAGCGCGTTGTCGTACAGCATCTTCTCGAAATGCGGGACCACCCAAGCGTTGTCGACGCTGTAACGCGCGAATCCGCCGCCGAGCTGGTCGTAGATGCCGCCGCGCGCTATCGCGTTGCCGGTGTGGGCGACCGCCGCGAGCGCCGCCGGCGATCCGGTGCGCTCGAAGTGCCGCAGCAGCGCCTCGAGCAGCGCCGACGGCGGGAATTTGGGCGCTCCGCCGAATCCGCCGTGCACCGCGTCTTGTTCCTTGAGCAGCGCGGCGACGGCATGATCGCACAAATCCGTCGCCACGGCCGGACCGGAACCGGGAAGCGCCGACGCCATGCTGCGTAGCTCACCGGCGATATGGTCGGAGGCCTCCTCCACCTCACCACGACGCTCCCGCCAGGTGGCGGACACGGCCGAAAGCAGTTGCAGGAAGCCTTCTTTCGGGTAGTACGTGCCGCAGAAGAAGGGGCGCCCGTCCGGCGTGAGGAAACACGTCATCGGCCAGCCGCCCTGCCCGGTGAGCGCGACCGTGGCGTTCATGTACACCGCGTCGATGTCCGGGCGTTCCTCGCGGTCGACCTTGACGCAGACGAAACCCGCGTTCATCGCGGCTGCCACGTCGTCGTCCTCGAACGACTCGTGGGCCATGACGTGGCACCAGTGGCAGGCCGCGTAGCCGACCGACAGCAGGATCGGCACGTCGCGGGCGGCGGCTTCGGCCAGCGCCTCGGGGGTCCACTGCTGCCAATGCACCGGATTGTCGGCGTGCTGGCGCAGATACGGGCTGGTCGCCAGCCCTAGGGTGTTCGTCGAAACGGGGTCAGCCGGGCTCATCGCCGGGCCCCGGGGCTCGCGGCGAGCCATCCGCCTGGTCAGGCGCGCTCCCCCGGTCGACCGCGTCGGTGCCCTCGTCGGCGGCCTGGTCCGGTTCGGGATGCTTGGGATCAAACGATTCCGGCACCTTTTTCAGCTGCCGGTTCATCGACCGCAGCAGGAACAACGTGCTGATCAAGAGCAACACGACGATCAGCAGCCCGACCGGGCTGGCCTTGCCGAAATCCGGGCCGTTGTGGTGCGGCGGGCCGTCGGCCTGCCACGCGGCGGCGGTCACGACCAGATAAAGGTGATTCACTCGTCGCTCTCGATTCCGGCGAACAGGTCGTCCTCGGGCAGCCGGGCCGG
Source organism: Mycobacterium sp. MUNTM1 (assembly GCF_054660795.1). Classification (NCBI taxonomy): domain Bacteria; kingdom Bacillati; phylum Actinomycetota; class Actinomycetes; order Mycobacteriales; family Mycobacteriaceae; genus Mycobacterium; species Mycobacterium sp. MUNTM1. The sequence goes on along the minus strand of NZ_BAAGDE010000043.1, from coordinate 3,823 downwards.
GACGCGCGAGCGTGCCAACTCGAATTCCTCAGTGGGCCAAAGCCGTTGCTGCCACGCGATGGGGGCGGCGAAGAAGTCGTGGTCGGGATCGATCTGGGTGGTGTGCGCGCGCAGCGCGTCGTCACGCTGGCTGAAGTACGCCGAGCACTCGACCCGCGTGGTGACCCGCGACTCGAACGGGTCGTGCTTGGCGTCCCAGTGTTCGAGCCACTTCTTGAACGGGGGTTCTTGACCGTGCTTGATGGCTTCGTCGTGCAGCAACTGCATCCGGGCGCGCAGGAACCCGTGGTTGTAGTAGAGCTTGGACACCGTCCACGGCTCGCCGGCGTCCGGGTAGAGCCGGTAATCGCCGGCCGCCTCGAACGCGCCGACCGAAACCTGGTGGCAGCGAATGTGATCGGGATGCGGGTAGCCGCCGTTCTCATCGTACGTGGTCATCACGTGCGGGCGGAACTCGCGGACCACGCGGACCAGCGCCTCGACCGACTCCTCCAGCGGCACCAGCGCGAAACAGCCCTCGGGCAGCGGCGGCGGCGGGTCGCCCTGGGGCAGCCCGGAGTCGACGAAACCCAGCCAGGTGTGCTCCACGCCGAGTATCTCGGCGGCCTTGGCCATCTCGTCACGGCGGATTTCGGCGATGTGTCCATGCACCTCGGGCAGGTCCATCGCCGGGTTGAGAATGTCGCCACGCTCGCCGCCGGTCAACGTCACCACCAGCACCCGGTGGCCCTCGTCGGCGTAGCGGGCCAGCGTGGCCGCGCCCTTACTGGACTCGTCGTCGGGGTGGGCGTGCACCGCCATCAACCGCAATTCGCTCACGTGCTCCCTTGTCACCTCTGGTGGTCGCCCGGTCTGACCCTATAATTCCAGTTCCGACTTCATTGCATGCCGTCGGCTTGCGCCCCGCGGCCGACAACCAGGCAAAACAGGCGTAACCAGGTATGACCGAAACCCCGATTTCCCGCCCCGAGGGCCGCTACGGGCGGTCCCGGCTGTCGCGCGTCTCCCGGCGATGGGTGATCGCCGCGTTGGGCGCGCTGGTGATCGCCTCGGGACTCGTCATCGCCGTCATCGGTTATCACCGGTTCGGCACCAGCGACGTCAAGGGGACGATGGCGAGCTATCGGGTGATCGACGACCAGACTGCGTCGATCACGATCAGCGTGACGCGTTCGGATCCGTCCCGGCCGGCGCACTGCATCGTGCGGGTCCGCGCGCAGGACGGCAGCGAGACGGGCCGGCGCGAGCTGCTGGTCCCGCCGTCCGATGCGGCCACCGTGCAGGTGACCACGACGGTGAAATCCTTCGAACCGCCGGTGGTGGCCGACATCTATGGCTGCGGCACCGATGTGCCCGCCTACCTGCGCCCCGCGTGACCTCGGCGATCCACGGCGAACTGCGAATATGGGGTCATCAACTGTTTGCGCGGTGGTAACATGGATGAATGCACGGTTCCGGTTGGGGCCGTGTTGCTGCATTAGCGACCGTGAGCAAAACGGAGCGGCAGCACACGGGGAGGGCCCGCACCTCCGGGGCGGCGGAGCTGACACGGGTTGAACGCGAACTCGCGAAACAACATACGAGGAGCACGACGAGATGACGGACACTTCCGTGACCTGGCTTACCCAGGAGTCACACGATCGACTCAAGGCCGAGCTCGATCACTTGATCGCGAATCGTCCGGTCATCGCCGCGGAGATCAACGACCGCCGCGAGGAGGGCGACCTGCGCGAGAACGGCGGCTACCACGCCGCCCGTGAAGAGCAGGGTCAGCAGGAGGCCCGCATCCGTCAGCTGCAGGACCTGCTCAACAACGCCAAGGTCGGCGAGGCGCCCAAGCAGTCCGGCGTCGCGCTGCCCGGCTCGGTGGTGAAGGTCTACTACAACGGCGACAAGTCCGACACCGAGACCTTCCTGATCGCCACCCGCCAGGAGGGCGTCAACGACGGCAAGCTCGAGGTGTACTCGCCCAATTCACCGCTGGGCGGCGCCCTGATCGACGCCAAGGAAGGCGAGACCCGCACCTACGTGGTGCCCAACGGCAACACCGTCGAGGTCACGCTGGTCAGCGCGGAGCCCTACCACTCCTGATCGGACGCCGCGTCGAGCGTGCGCAGTCGTACACGCTCGCCCGCGTGTCGCGGACGAACGCGCACGCTCGGCGCCGTCTAGGCCAACGCCTGATCGAGATCGGCCAGCAGGTCGGCGATGTCTTCGATGCCCACCGACAGGCGCACCAGATCGTCGGGAACCTCCAATTGCGAACCGGCCGTCGACGCGTGCGTCATGGCGCTGGGGTGCTCGATCAGCGACTCGACCCCGCCCAGCGATTCCGCCAGGATGAACACTTTCGTCTTGGCGCACAGATCGCGGGCGGCGTCGCGGCCGCCGCGCATGCGGACCGAGACCATCCCGCCAAAGGCGCTCATCTGCCGTGCGGCGACCTCATGGCCGGGGTGTGAGGGCAGGCCGGGATAGAGCACCGCGCTCACCGCGGGGTGACCGTGAAGGAATCCCGCTACGGCAGAAGCGTTTTCGCTGTGCCGCTGCATGCGCAGCACCAGCGTCTTCAGGCCGCGCATCGTCAGGTAGGCGTCGAACGGGCCGGGCACCCCGCCGGCCCCGTTCTGCAGGAAGGCGAACGCCTCGTCCAACTCCTGATCGTTGGTGACCAGCGCACCGCCCACCACGTCGGAGTGCCCACCGATGTACTTGGTGGTCGAGTGCAGCACGATGTCGGCGCCCAGCGTCAATGGCTGCTGCAGTGCCGGCGAGGCAAATGTGTTGTCCACCAACAGCTTTGCCGAATTCCGTCGCCCCAGTTCGGCCAGCGCGGCGATGTCGGCGATGGACAGCAGCGGATTGGTCGGGGTTTCCGCCCAGATCAGCCGGGTTCGCGGCGTGATCGCGGCGGCGACGGCGTCCAGGTCGTGCAGCGCCACCGGCGAGTACCCGACGTTCCACTGGGTGAAGACCTTGTCGATCAGCCGGAAGGTGCCGCCGTACGCGTCGTTCGGGACCACCACATGGTCGCCGGGGCGCAGCAACGCGCGCAGGGCGCAGTCGGTGGCGGCCATACCGGACCCGAACGCACGGCCGTAGGCGCCGTCCTCGACGGCCGCCAGCGCGGCTTCCAGCGCGGCACGGGTCGGGTTGCCGGTGCGCGCGTATTCGAACCCCCCACGCAGGGCGCCGACACCGTCCTGGGCGAAGGTGCTGCTGGCATAGATCGGGGCGTTCACCGCGCCGGTCGCCGGATCCGGCCGATAGCCGGCGTGAATCGCTTTGGTGGCCAGTCCGGTGAACTCGGGGTGCCCGTTGCGGTCGTCGCTCATCGACGATCAGCCTAGGTGACGGCCGGCCTCTCGGCGCCGTCGATCGGCAAGCACACCGTCGTCATGATCTTGTCCGCCAACGTCTGACGCTTCGAATCCCACAGCGGGAAAAGGAAACCGATGAAGCAGATGATCGCGTCGACGAAGTGCGCCAGCGAGCGCACCACCGACAGCCCGAAGCCGATGGGTTGGCCGGTGACCTCGCTGACCACCTTGCACTTCAGCACCGACTTGCCGACGCTCGACCCGGTGGTGCCCTGCCGGTAGCCGTAATTCCAGATCAGGTAGAACAGCCCGATTATCGACGCCAGCCACTGCGCCACCATGCCGATAGTCGAGTTCTGGGTGGCGCAGTACTGGTTGACGGCGTACTGGGTGACGTCGGTGATGCAAGCGGTCTGCTGGGTGGCGACCAGGATCGCGGTGCCGATCCCGTGCACCACGACGTACGGGAGGATGTCGATGATGAACGCCAGCGCACGGGTGAG
>NZ_BAAGDE010000042.1:43826-56068 GCF_054660795.1 Mycobacterium sp. MUNTM1 | reverse complement strand
GGTGCGGGTGTACCGAGACCGGGTGCCATCGCGACGGGCGCTCCGGTGTGCGAGGGAGCCGGGGCGGCCACCGCGCCCGGCATGGCAGGGGCGGGTTGTGCCACGCCCGCCAGTCCGGCCAGCCCCGCCAGGCCCGCAGCACCGGCGACGGGGATAAAGGGGGCGATCAGGCCGACGGAGAGCTGCGCCAATTGCGGCACCTGGGTAGTGGGGAACGTGTAGAGCGCCTCGCCCGCCCAGTGTGGAACCTTGGCGGCGAGCAGCGGGTCGGTCATCAGGCTGTTGAGGACCGAGGACGGGTTGGATCCTCCGGACTGGCTCAGGTCCGCGTTCAGTTCCTGGGCGACTTCCTGCACCCGAGTCACCCACCAGCTCAGCTGATCCGCCCCACCGCCCGCGTCTTGATTGGGCGGGTTGGCCAATTGGATCGGCGGGGGCGGGGCGGTCGGCGGCACCCACGTCTGCGCGGTCTCGGACACCGCTTCATAGATCGCCATTGTGGTGGCCGCCTGCAGCCACATCCGCAGGTAGTCCATTTCGTTGAGTGCGATCGGAATCGTGTTGACGCCAAGGAAATTCGTCGCCACCAGTTGGGCGAAAGTGGCGTGGTTGGCTTCCAGCTCTTCCAGCGTCGGCATGGCAGACAGCGCGGCGGTGTAGGCCGCGGCCACGGTGTCGGCTTCCAAGGCCGCTGCCGAACTGTTGGCGCTGTTCTGCAAAAGCCATGCCAGATACGGGACGTGGGCGGCCACGTACGCCTCCGCGCTGGGGCCCTGCCACGTCCCGGCCTGCACCGCCGCCAACAAGTCGCCGAGTTCCTGGGCCGCCGTGTCGTATTCGGCGCTCAACGCCTGCCACGCCTGCTCCGCGGCCAGCAAGGATCCGGGCCCCGGGCCGCTGGACAGCGCCGCGGAATGCACTTCCGGCGGGAAGGCGCCCCAGATCGGCATCGTCATCGTCGACCGGCCGCGTGCGCCCGTGCTGCCATCTTGCGCTCCTCCCGACGAACCGCTGTAGCCCGGTCTCTCAGTGGTTTTCAGCGTGTGCAGCGATGCGACGTCGCGATCTCGGCGGAGGCTTCGGACGCGCGGACCGCGACCCGCATGTGCTAACGCCTACCTCGAAAGTATCCGCAAATGCGGATAGAAATCGGTGCTTTCACCGGAGATGCGAAGCTAATTGTCAGCTTTTGGACAGCCGGACCAAGAACCCGTTCAGGAGCAGCGTCTGCGCCAGCCCGGTCTGCTGCGCCGGGCTCAGCCCGGGCAGGTCACCGACCCGAAACGGCTCGGTGCTGTGGGCGAGGAACAGCATCGCAGCCTCATGGTCGGCGCCGGCGCCCACCGACAGCTGCGCGAACTGCAGGACGACGCGGCCGTCCACGTGCGCCACCCGCGCATAGAGCGGTTCGTACTTCGCGACCAGGGTTTGTCCGTCAACCCCGACGGTGTCGCTCACCCGCCCGACCGGAGGGCATCGGCCCCGCCGGACCAGGACGTCGGCCAGCGCGTCGAGGCTTTCGGTGAGGAGTTCGGGATCCTCGAGGGCGCGCAGGGCGTCGCGCACGACGTCGCCGAGGCCGGCGCGGGCGGCTGGGTCATGGTGGTGCCGTGGCGATAAGCGGGCGTGCACGCGCGGGTCGCGCAGACTCAGCGCGTACAGCTCGTGCGTCAGGAGCGTGAGCACGGTCGGCGCATGGAGCCCGATCGTCAGATGGACGGACGGCTCGGCGCGCGTTTCGGCCGAATGCACTTGGCCGCGCGGCAAATACAACACATCGCCGGGTCGCAGACACACGTCGGTCGACGATGTGAGCCCGTCCGTTCCCACGCCCCGGCGCCGCTGGATCTCGTGCGGCGGGACGGCGGGTCCGTCTGACACATGCCACGTCTTGGATCCCTGGATCTGCAGGACCAGCACGTCATGCGGGTCGTAGTGCGGGGCAAAGCCGGTCGACTCCGGGGGCGTGACGTAGGCGTTCACCCGGGTCGGGAAGTCCAACTCGACCTCGATCGAATGGGACAACGACGCGATCGTGCGCAGATAGCGTTCCACCCCATTCACGACGATCGTGTAGCCCTCGGCCAGGCCGGCGCGCGCCCGGGCCGGGTCCAGGCCGCCGTCGGGGCGGCGGTAGGCCGCCGGATCCTTGTCCTCGCCGCCCCTGACCAGCCGCACGGCCGACGGTTCCGGCTGCACATGTTCGAGGAGTTCGTCGACGGCCGAGGGCCCGGGCAGCAGCCGGTCGAAGTAGCCCGGGAGGCGGCGCTGGACGTGGTGGTGCCGGCTCGCCCAGATCTCGTCGAGGAAGGTGTCGACACCGAGGGGCTGCAGCAACCAGGCTAGCGAGGACTCGACGGTAATCCCCCTCAAACGTCGTGGCGACCGATAGGCACCACACTAGACCGGCACCCGCACGCGCCCCGCCTTTCTCGGCACGACGCCGGCGGCTACTAGCCTGGATCTGTGCCCGATCCCGCCACCTACCGCCCCGCGCCCGGGTCCATCCCGGTCGAGCCCGGCGTCTACCGATTCCGGGATCCGTACGGGCGAGTCATCTACGTCGGTAAGGCCAAGAGCCTGCGCAGCCGGCTGACGTCATACTTCGCCGACATCTCCAGCCTGCACCCGCGAACCCGGCAGATGGTGACCACGGCGGCCAAGGTCGAGTGGACGGTGGTCAACACCGAAGTCGAGGCGCTGCAGCTCGAATACAACTGGATCAAGGAATTCGACCCGCGGTTCAACGTCCGCTACCGCGACGACAAGACCTACCCGGTGCTGGCGGTGACCCTCAACGAGGAGTTCCCACGGCTGATGGTCTATCGCGGCCCCCGCCGCAAAGGGGTGCGGTATTTCGGGCCTTACTCGCACGCGTGGGCCATCCGGGAAACGCTGGACCTGCTCACCCGGGTGTTTCCGGCTCGCACCTGCTCGGCGGGAGTGTTCAAGCGGCACAAGCAGATCGACCGCCCCTGTCTGCTCGGTTACATCGACAAATGTTCGGCGCCGTGCATCGGCAGGGTCAGTGCGGAGCAGCACCGACAGATCGTGGACGACTTCTGCGACTTCCTGTCCGGCAAGACCGACCGGTTCGCCCGGGAGCTGGAGCAGCGGATGAACGCCGCGGCCGAGCAGCTCGATTTCGAGCGGGCTGCGCGGCTGCGCGACGACCTCGGTGCGGTGAAGCGGGCGATGGAGAAGCAGGCCGTCGTCCTGGGCGACGGCACCGACGCCGATGTTGTGGCATTCGCCGACGACGAGCTCGAGGCCGCGGTCCAGGTGTTCCACGTCCGCGGCGGCCGGGTCCGCGGCCAGCGCGGCTGGATCGTCGAAAAGTCCGCCGACCCCGGCGATTCCGGTGAGGAACAGCTGGTCGAGCAGTTCCTCACCCAGTTCTACGGTGAGCAGGCCGAATTGGGTGGCGCCGCAGACGAATCGGTGAACCCGGTGCCGCGCGAGGTGCTGGTGCCCTGCCTGCCGTCCAATGCCGGCGAGTTGACCAGTTGGCTGTCCGGCTTGCGTGGCTCCCGGGTGGCGCTGCGGGTGCCGCAGCGCGGCGACAAACGCGCGCTGGCCGAAACCGTGCAGCGCAACGCGAAAGAGGCGCTGCAGCAACACAAACTGAGGCGCGCCGGCGACTTCAACGCCAGATCCGCTGCGCTGCAGAACATCCAGGAGGCCCTCGGCCTGCCCGACGCGCCGCTGCGCATCGAATGCGTGGACATCAGCCATGTCCAGGGCACCGACGTGGTGGGCTCGCTGGTGGTGTTCGAGGACGGCCTGCCGCGCAAGTCGGACTACCGGCACTTCAGCATCCGGGAAGCCGCGGGACAGGGGCGCTCCGACGACGTCGCCTCCATCGCCGAGGTGACCCGGCGCCGCTTCGCGCGGCACCTGAGCGAACAAAACGACCCGAATATGCTTTCGCCGGAAGGGAAGTCTCGCCGGTTCGCCTACCCGCCGAACTTGTACGTCGTCGACGGCGGTGCGCCGCAAGTCAACGCGGCCAGCGCGGTGCTCGAGGAGCTCGGCATCACCGACGTCGCGGTGATCGGCCTGGCCAAGCGGCTGGAAGAGGTGTGGGTGCCGTCGGAGCCCGACCCCGTCATCATGCCGCGCAACAGCGAGGGACTTTATCTGCTGCAACGCGTCCGTGACGAAGCGCATCGGTTCGCGATCACCTACCATCGCAGCAAGCGATCCAAGCGAATGACGGCATCGGTGCTGGATTCGGTGCCAGGATTGGGAGAACATCGCCGCAAGGCACTGGTAAGCCATTTCGGATCGATAGCCCGCCTCAAGGAGGCCACCGTCGACCAGATCACCGCCGTCCCCGGCATCGGGGTGGCAACCGCCACCGCCGTCCTCGAGGCGCTACGACCCGATCAGTCCGAGGCCGCCCGGTGACGGGCCAAGGTGAATTCGCGGGCGGTCACTCGGTGGATGCCCCGGCCGGTATCGACGTCGTGCTGGTGACCGGATTGTCCGGCGCCGGGCGGGGTACCGCAGCCAAGGTACTCGAAGACCTCGGCTGGTATGTGGCCGACAATCTGCCCCCTCAGCTGATCACCCGCATGGTGGATTTCGGTCTGGCCGCCGGCTCGCGGATCACCCAGCTCGCGGTGGTGATGGACGTGCGGTCGCGCGGCTTCACCGGCGACCTCGATTCGGTGCGCACCGAGCTGGCGACCCGAAACATCGCCCCGCGCGTGGTCTTCATGGAAGCATCGGATGACATGTTGGTGCGCCGTTACGAACAGAACCGGCGCAGTCACCCACTGCAGGGCGATCAGACCCTGGCCGAGGGCATCGCCGCCGAGCGCCGGATGCTGGCATCCGTTCGCGCCACCGCGGACCTGATCATCGACACGTCGACGCTGTCGGTGCGCGGCTTGCGCGAGACCATCGAGCGTGCCTTCGCCGGCGTCGCCAGCGCGACCACCAGCGTCACGGTCGAGTCCTTCGGCTTCAAGTACGGCCTGCCGATGGACGCCGACATGGTGATGGACGTGCGGTTCCTGCCGAACCCGCACTGGGTCGACGAATTGCGCCCCCGAACCGGGCAGGACCCCGCGGTGCGGGATTACGTGTTGAGCCAGCCGGGCGCGGCAGAGTTCCTGGACGCCTACCATCGATTGCTGTCTCTGGTCGTCGACGGCTACCGCCGGGAGGGCAAGCGCTATATGACGGTCGCCATCGGCTGCACGGGCGGCAAGCATCGCAGCGTCGCGATCGCGGAGGCATTGATGCAGTTGCTCAACGCCCAGAAGGGTGAAGCGCAACTGTCGGTGCGGGTGTTGCACCGGGATCTGGGCCGCGAATGACCGAGCCGATGAACCGGGGCATCGTCGCGCTGGGCGGCGGGCACGGCCTCTACGCGACGCTGTCGGCGGCCCGCCGGCTGACCCCCCACGTCACCGCGGTGGTGACGGTTGCCGACGACGGCGGTTCTTCCGGCCGGCTGCGCAGCGAACTGGACGTGGTGCCGCCGGGTGATCTGCGAATGGCATTGGCGGCCTTGGCATCTGACAGTCCGCACGGACGCCTGTGGGCGACCATCCTGCAGCACCGGTTCGGTGGCAGCGGCGCGCTGGCCGGGCATCCGATCGGCAACCTGATGCTGGCGGGGCTGTCCGAGGTGCTGGCCGACCCGGTGGCCGCGCTCGACGAGCTGGGACGCATCCTCGGCGTCAAGGGCCGGGTACTGCCGATGTGCCCGATCGCGCTGCAGATCGAGGCCGACGTCTCCGGTCTGGAGGGCGACCCGCGGATGTTCCGGCTGATCCGCGGCCAGGTGGCGATCGCGACCACACCGGGCAAGGTGCGCCGCGTCCGGTTGCTGCCGGACAACCCCCCGGCGACCCGGCAGGCCGTGGACGCCATCATGGCCGCCGATCTGGTGGTGCTGGGTCCGGGCTCGTGGTTCACCAGCGTGATCCCGCACGTGCTGGTGCCCGGGCTGGCGGCAGCGCTGCGGGCCACCACCGCGCGGCGCGCCCTGGTGCTCAATCTGGTGGCCGAGCCGGGGGAGACAGCCGGATTCTCCGTCGAGCGCCACCTGCACGTGCTGGCCCAGCACGCCCCGGACTTCAGCGTGCACGACATCATCATCGACGCCGAACGGGTGCCCAGCGAGCGCGAACGCGATCAACTGCGCCGTACCGCCACACTGCTTTCGGCAGAGGTCCACTTCGCCGACGTGGCCAGACCTGGTACACCTTTACATGATCCAGGCAAGCTCGCGGCGGCCTTGGACGGGGTCCGGGCGGCCCACAAGGCTCCGGGATCGACGTCGGTCACGGCCACCGCGGATATTCGGGTCGACAGCGATACGAGGGGTGACGACGCGTGGCGATGACGACCGAAGTCAAAGACGAACTGAGCCGCCTCATCGTGAAATCGGTCAGCGCGCGCCGGGCGGAGGTCACGTCGCTGCTGAGGTTCGCCGGCGGGCTGCACATCGTCGGCGGCCGCGTGGTGGTCGAGGCCGAGGTGGACCTGGGCAACGTCGCGCGGCGGTTGCGCAAGGACATTTTCGAGCTCTACGGCTACAACGCCGTCGTACATGTGTTGTCGGCCAGCGGGATTCGCAAGAGCACCCGGTACGTGTTGCGGGTGGCCAACGACGGGGAGGCGCTGGCGCGCCAGACGGGCCTGCTCGACAACCGCGGCCGCCCGGTGCGCGGCCTGCCGGCCCAGGTGGTGGGCGGCAGCGTCGGCGACGCCGAGGCCGCCTGGCGGGGGGCCTTCCTGGCGCACGGGTCGCTGACCGAGCCGGGGCGCTCGTCGGCGCTGGAAGTCAGCTGCCCCGGCCCGGAGGCGGCGCTCGCGTTGGTGGGTGCGGCACGCCGGCTCGGTGTCAGTGCGAAGGCCCGCGAGGTGCGTGGCGCCGACCGGGTGGTGGTGCGCGACGGCGAGGCGATCGGCGCGCTGCTGACCCGGATGGGCGCCCAGGACACGCGGCTGGTGTGGGAGGAGCGCCGGATGCGGCGCGAGGTCCGGGCCACGGCCAACCGGCTCGCCAACTTCGACGACGCCAACCTGCGCCGCTCGGCGCGGGCCGCGGTCGCGGCCGCCGCCCGGGTGGAGCGGGCGCTGGAGATCCTGGGCGATACCGTCCCCGACCATTTGGCCTCGGCCGGCAAGCTGCGCGTCGAGCACCGGCAGGCGTCGCTGGAGGAGCTCGGCCGGCTCGCCGACCCGCCGATGACGAAAGATGCTGTGGCGGGCCGTATTCGGCGGCTGCTGTCGATGGCCGATCGCAAGGCGAAGGTCGAGGGCATTCCGGACACCGAGTCGGCGGTCACGCCGGATCTGCTGGAGGACGCTTAGCCGCGACCGCCTCTGGCAAAGCCGCGGCGGAGCGTTGGGGGCCGCCGGTGCACCCGCTCGCATGGACCGCCGGCCGGAAGTTTTGATGCGCGTGGCCGTGCCCGGAGCGTCGCTGCCCCGCCGTTTCACGGCCCCGCGTACAAGCGTCTGATAATTAGTTCATTTCTTTACGTTGGATATGAGTTGTTCAACCGCTAGCCTATTTATGGGTGCGCGACCCGCGAGTCGATGCGCGAAATCGGGATTTTATGGCAGACCTTCGTGGTGCGAGCTCTTCGGTGGCAAATTCATAGCGGTTGCATACCTTCTTTGAAGAGGATATGAGTCGTGAACGTATCAACCGTGTCGACGGCGAACGGGCGCGTCACCGCGCGTTTTTCGCGATAGCTGCACTGAGGCCTCGTCCGAACGAGCAGGCGGACCGCCGGCCGCGGCGAATTTCTGGCTAAGAGCATCGGCCGCCAAATCAATTTTGGATGGCGAGATTTTTATTCACCGATTGCGACTCGGGCATTCCTTTTCTGGGGGGTCATCGCTTATTCACCGCGTCGTCCTGTCTGATTTGCGCGAGGTAGAGACGTTTATCGGCGTCCTGCCCGCCGCACCGCCGACTCGCGGCCCTTGCATCGCAACGCCGCGCCGTCGCCGATCCCGGCGGATTTTGCCGGAAGGCGTTTCGGTCATCGCTGGCTAGTGTCTCGTCTACACGAGCAGATGCCCGCCGCCCAGCAAACTCGCATCCGAGGTCGGCGGAACAGCGGGCGCGGGGCGGCGTTGGTGACACAACCAGAGGCGGAGGAAGGCATGGATTTCGGGTTGTTGCCGCCGGAGATCAACTCCGGCAGGGTTTACTCGGGGCCGGGGTCGGCGCCGCTGCTGGCGGCCGCGGCCGCCTGGCATGGACTAGCCGCCGAATTACATTCGGCCGCAGCGTCTTACGCTTCGGCGATCGCGGAGTTGAGAACCGTCTGGCATGGGCCGTCGTCGGCGGCGATGGCCGCCGCGGCGGCGCCCTACATCGAGTGGCTGGACGGCACCGCGGTGCACGCAGAACAGGCGGCCGTCCAAGCCACGGCGGCGGCGGCGGCCTATGAAGCCGTGTTCGCGGCCACCGTTCCGCCGCCGGTGATCGTGGCCAACCGGGTGCTGTTGGGGTCGCTGCTTGCGACCAACTTTCTGGGCCAGAACACTCCAGCGATCGCGGCCACCGAGGCCCAGTACTCCGAGATGTGGGCCCAGGACGCCGCCGCGATGCATGCCTATGCCGGTTCCTCGGCGGCCGCGACCCGCCTCACCCCGTTCAGCGCGCCGCCGACGACCGCCGACGACGACGCGGTGGCGGGCCAGCAGGCCGCGGTCACATCCGCGCTACAGTCGGCGACGGTCTCGGGCGTCGAATCGACTCTGTCACAGTCGGTTTTGCAAGCCCCGGTAGCGGCGCAAAGCCTCGCCGCCAACGCCGGTGCGGTAACGGCGGACGCCGCGCTACCGCTGAGCCTGACGGATATCACCGGAATTCTGAAGACGTTCAACAGCGTCATGGGAGTTGTCTCCGGACCGTACACGCCGCTGGGCCTGGGGAACCTGATGAAGAACTGGTACCAGATCGCCATCAGCATCCCGAGTCTGGGTACCGGGATCCAAGGCATTGGTCCACTGCTTCACCCGAAACCGCTTCTCGGCGTTTTGGCGCCACTGCTGCATAGCGATCTGCTGACCGGCTCGACAGCGCTGTCGGGTGCCGGGACGGTTTCGGCGACGGCCGGCCGCGCCGGCCTGGTGGGGTCGTTGTCGGTCCCGGCGAACTGGGCCTCGGCGGTCCCGGCAATCAGGACGGTGGCCGCCGAGCTGCCGGAGACCATGCTGGACGCCGCTCCCGCATTGGCGGTGAACGGTCAACAAGGGATGTTCGGCCCGACCGCCATGTCGAGTTTGGCCGGGCGGGCGGCCGGCGCGACCGCCACTCGCACGGTCACACGCTCGACCGTTCGCGTGCCCGGGGCTGTGGCAGCCGACGACATCGCCACCACATCGACCGTCATCGTGATCCCGCCGAACGCGAAATAAGAGAGGGTGCCGCAATGGTTTTCGGGGATTTCGCAGCGCTGCCACCGGAAGTGATCTCCACCCAGATCTATACCGGCCCGGGCGCGGCGCCGCTGCTGGGCGCCGCCGCGGCCTGGGACGGGCTGGCTGCCGAATTGCACTCCACGGCCGCATCGTACGGATCGGTGATTGCGGAACTGGCCGGCGAGTCGTGGCAGGGCCAGGCGTCCGAGGCGATGACCGCCGCGGCGGCGCCATATGTGGCGTGGCTATCGTCCACCGCGGAGCAGGCGGGGGAGACCGCCACCCAGGCCCGCGCCGCCGCCGGCGCCTACGAGGCCGCGTTGGCGTCCGCCGTGCCGCCAGCGGATGTCGCGGCGAACCGCAGCCGGCTGGCCGCGCTGTTGCAAACCAATGTCCTGGGCCAAAACGGCGCGGCGATTGCCGCGACCGAAGCCGAGTACAGCCAGATGTGGGCCCAGGATGTCGCGGCGATGTTCGGGTACGCCAGCGCGTCGGAGTCTGCCGGCGAGTTGACGCCGTTCCAGGACGCACCGGCGACGACCAACGACTCCGGTTCGGCGGCCCAGGCCGCCGCGGTCGCCGCGTCGGAGTCCCAGTCATTGTCGTCGTGGCTCAAACAGATCGAGGACTACATCACCTCGCTCGCCGGCCAGTACACCAAGTTTTGGCAGAACTTGATCGGTGGGGCCACGGGGAGCACCGAGATCGCACCCTTCTGGGAGACGTTGTATTCGACCATTTCGCAATTCGGCACGCAGGCGACGTGGACCAACGTCGTCAATGCCAGTACGGGCCTTGGCGTCTCGCAGTGGAAGAACTTCTTCATCTACGCGCCGTGGAGCGCCGCGATGGCGAAAACGTCACTGGGCGCCGGTCTGGCGTCTCCGGGGCGTGTTGCCGCGGCCGTCCCGGTCAAGCCCGTATCGGCGGTGTTGGGCGACGCCCCGACTGTCGGCAAATTGTCGGTTCCGCCGGGCTGGGCCACCGCCGCCCCGGCGATCAGGCTGGCCTCCAGCGCGCTGCCGACCACCAGCCTCGCAGCGGCTGCTGCCGCAGGTTGCCCTGGTGACCTCGTCAACGAGGCGACCCTGGGCGGTCTGGCCGGCGGCGCCCTCGGCAGCCCCGCGGCGCGGGTCGTCAGCTCGACCGGCATCGAGGCCCGTGCAATCACCGGCCAGCGCCGCAGCGGGCCGGTCAAGCTGGACCGCGTCATCGCCCAACTCCAGGAGATGCCCGATCAGGTGCAGCACTGGAACGTCGACGAGGCCGGCCTCGATGACCTGGTCGCCAAACTCAGAACAACACCCGGCGTACACGCCGTGCATGTGACCGAGGGCGAGGGGGTCGCGGTCGGTCCGCCCGAATCGAAGCTGGGGTAGTGCAACGGCTTTCGCGGCGCTGCAGACCACACCCGGAAGAAACCACCATCAACGGACGCATCGAAGGAGGATGCATGAAACTGCTGTCAGCGCTTGTCGGTGTCTTGCTGGCGATCGTTGCCGCGGTGCCCGCGCACGCCGTACCAGGCGAGGATGAGGCGGCCGGTGACGACAACAACGAAGTCTTCATCGCCGACCTCCATACGGTGGGCATCAGCTTTCAGGACCCTGGCCAAGCCGTGAGCGCCGGGAAAGCGGTCTGCGGCTTGCTCGCTCGGGGGGTGTCCGGCCTGCAACTCCTCAACGATCTGCGGGACAACAACCCCGCACTGACCACCAACGGCGCCGCCCAGTTCGCGACGATATCGGCGAAGGCGTATTGCCCACGACAACTCGATGCGTCGGCCGGACCCGGCGCCAAAGGCGGCTGAGCGATTGAATGCCGACCGCCGCACCATAATCCGCGACCACACGACAACACGACAGTCGAACCGATCTCCGTCACTCCCTAAGAGAAAAGCCTGATTTTGCAGCATAATTCGCCCGCCGTTGAGCTGGGGTCAGTGACGGATTTCGGTAGGCTACCGCCGGAAAGCAATTCCCGGCGGATGCATTCAGGCCCCGGCGCCGGCTCGATGATGGACGCCGCCAAGGCTTGGGGTGTGCTGGGCGACCAGCTCAGCGACATGGCACGGACCTATCGGGCGGCGATGTTTACGCTGGAATCGGTTAACGGAAGTGCCTCGCCAACGGCGATAATCCACGCCTTCGCAGCCTATGTCGCGTGGCTCGACGCGACCGCTGCACGGGCCCGGCAGACGGCAATCCAGGCCATGGAGGCCGCCGGCGCCTACGGTCTGACGCTTGCGGCGGTGGTGGCGCCCCATGTGATCGATGCCAACCGGCTGCGGCGAATCTTGCTGGCCGCGACGAACCGCCTGGGCCAGAGCAGTGCGGCCATCGCGGACGCCGACGCCGACTACGAAAGGATGTGGGCGCAAGACGCCGCCGCGATGTATGCCTATGCCCGCGCCTCTGCCGGCATCTGGAGGCTGACGCCGTTCGATTCGCCCCCGCCGTCCACCGACCTTTGCGAGAACTCGCGCCATCGTCCGGGGTCCCGCGAACCGTCCCGCAACTGGCGCTTGACGGTGGCACCGGAGGTCATAGCGACTGGCTGTCAAGTGATTTCGACTATCTCCGAAGCGCTCGATGCGTTGTCGTCCTCCCCAATGGCCACCTTCGACGCGTCCCTGTTGTCGATAACGGCGCCTCTGTCCAGGTTGAGTGCGTTGTCGGCGCCGCTGGACTTCGCGCTCAACCACCTCAGTGCCCTCAACAAGACCGCCGCCTTGAGCAGGGCCGCGGTCATGTGGTGGGGGGGGGCCCCGGGGGGGCGCGCCGGGCACCCAAAACCCCCGCCGGAGCAGGGGATCGGGGGGCCAATAGGAGTGATGT
>NZ_BAAGDE010000042.1:0-43816 GCF_054660795.1 Mycobacterium sp. MUNTM1 | reverse complement strand
GCGCCACGCCAGCGTGACGCCGGCCGCCGAGCGCCACGCCAGCGTGACGCTCGAGGGCGCGGGGCCCGCAGCATTACCGGGGGAAACCGCGCCCGGGGGGGGGCCGCCGCTACCACACAACGCCGCGGGCGAGCCTCGGTAGCGGGGCGCCAATCGGAGTCTTGTCGGTTCCGCAGGCGTGGACTCGATCAATGCCACGCCCAACGTCGCCGAGTCCCCAAGCGGCTCCCGTGGATCGAAGCCAATGAGATAACCGCTCCGGCCGGCGACCACGCCAACGTTTCCCCGGCCGAGCCGACCGGTAGTTTGTTTGCCATTGCTGGTCGCGACGGGGGTTGGGGGGCTACGGTCAGATGATGAAGCGGCTTTCGAGTGTTGACGCGGCGTTTTGGTCTGCAGAAACTGCGGGCTGGCACATGCACGTGGGGGCGTTGGCGATTTGCGACCCGAAGGAGTCCTCCGAGTACAGCTTTCAACGTCTCCGTCAATTATTGATCGAGCGCCTGCCGGAGGTGCCGCAGTTGCGCTGGCGGGTCACCGGCGCGCCGCTGGGCCTGGACCGGCCGTGGTTCGTCGAAGACGAGGAGCTCGACGTCGACTTCCACGTCCGCCGCATCGGGGTTCCCGCGCCGGGCGGGCGCCGCGAGCTCGAGGAGCTGGTGGGCCGGTTGATGTCCTACAAGCTGGACCGCTCCCGGCCGCTGTGGGAGATGTGGGTGATCGAGGGCGTCGAGGGCGGCCGGATGGCGACGCTGACCAAGATGCACCACGCCATCGTCGACGGGGTCTCGGGCGCCGGGCTGGGTGAGATCCTGTTGGACGCCACGCCGGAACCGCGTGCGCCGCAACAGGAAACGGTGGGATCGCTGGTCG
This sequence comes from Mycobacterium sp. MUNTM1, assembly GCF_054660795.1. NCBI lineage: Bacteria > Bacillati > Actinomycetota > Actinomycetes > Mycobacteriales > Mycobacteriaceae > Mycobacterium > Mycobacterium sp. MUNTM1. Next base: position 42,943 of record NZ_BAAGDE010000042.1, on the reverse strand, counting down.
GGTTCGAGCTGCCGGGGCTGGAGCGGCGGGCGGTGGGCGCGCTGATCAACGTCGGTGTCAAGACGCCGTTCCGCATCGCGCGGCTGGTGGAGCAGACCGTGCGTCAGCAGATCGCCACGCTGGGGGTGCGCAGCAGGCCGCCGCGATACTTCGAGGCGCCCAAAACCCGCTTCAACGCACCGGTCTCGCCGCACCGGCGCATCACCGGCTGCCGCGTCGAACTCGCCCGCGCCAAAGTCATCAAGGACGCGTACGGCGTCAAGCTCAACGACGTCGTGCTCGCGTTGGTGGCCGGCGCGGTCCGCGACTACTTGCAGAAGCGCGGCGAGCTGCCCGCCAAACCGCTGATCGCCCAGATCCCGGTGTCGACTCGCACCGACGAGAACAAGGACGATGTCGGCAACCAGGTGAGCTCGATGACGGTCTCGTTGGCCACCGATGTCGACGATCCGGGGGAGCGGCTGCGGGCCATCCACGAAAGCACCCAGAACGCCAAGCTGATGGCCAAGGCGTTGTCGGCGCATCAGATCATGGGGCTGACCGAGACCACGCCGCCGGGGTTGTTGGGGCTCGCCGCGCGGGCCTACACGGCCAGCGGGCTGTCGCGAAACCTGGCTCCCATCAACCTGGTTGTGTCCAATGTCCCCGGTCCGCCGTTCCCGCTGTACATGGCCGGCGCCAAACTGGATTCGCTGGTGCCGTTGGGGCCGCCGGTGATGGACGTCGCGCTCAACATCACCTGCTTCTCCTACACCGATTACCTGGACTTCGGTTTCGTGACCACCCCCGAGGTGGCCAACGACATCGACGACATGGCCGATCGGATCGAGCCGGCGTTGACCGATCTGGAGAAGGCCGCCGCGCGCGAAACGAGCTAGCGGCGAGCGTCTTTGGGCGAGGGTCACGCTAGCGTGACCGCCGCAGGCGAGCGTCACGCTAGCGCGACACTCGCCGCGCGAAGGCGCCTCGTACCCGGCTGACGATTTCGGCGGGTCGATCCCCCACAACGACTCGAATGACAATCCAGCCCAAGCGCTCAAGGGTTTCACGCCGCCTGATATCCCACGTGTATTGTCGGCGATTTCGCCGGTGTTGCTCGCCGTCGTACTCGACAGCGACCTTTAGATCCTCCCAGCCCATATCGAGGTAGTAAGTTATGTCGCCGAACTCGTCGCTAACCGGGATCTGCGTTTGTGCTCTTGGCAAGCCCGCCCGTGTGAGTAACAGTCGCAGCCACGTTTCCCTAGGCGATTGCGCGCCGGCATCCGCGAGTCCGATCGCGTTGCGCGCCGACTGAATTCCGCGTCTGCCCGGATACCGCTCGGCGAGCGACTGAGCCTCAGCCACCTTGCAGTCGGTCACGCGCAGCAGGTCGTCGATCGCGGCCACGGCGTCGTGAAGCGGATACCAGCATCCCAAGTCGACCGCGGTCCGGGCCGGCGTCGTCACGGGTACGCCGCTGATCAGACTTACTGCATCGTCTTCTATCCGGTCACTGTGGATTCGCAATCCCGGCGACGGGTTTCTGTTGGTATGCAGAAGGTCAAGTGGCGCGGTGACATCGACCCATTCGGCACCGTGAACAGCGGCAGCCGAGAGCCCCGCGACTATGCCTCGCCGGCGCGACCACAGCCATCCCGCGCGGGCGCGAACGAGTGGAGTCAGCTCGGCATCGGGGTTGACGTAGACATCGCGCAGCAACTTCATGTAGTGGGTGCGCAGAGCGCTCTTGACGACCTCTCCGTTCGCGACGGCCTCACTGCCGATGAATGGCTGCGCCATCGCGGCAGCGTCGCATAGTGGGCACCTATCGTCACGTCAGCTGGGGCCGTCTATCCACAACCAGTCACGCCAGCGTGACGCACGCGCGCCTGGGCCGCGCTAGCGTGACGCTCGTCAGAGGCACAGCCAGATGAGACTTAGTCGCGCTCGGGCGGATTCGTGGCATACACCCACGACAGGAACCGCGCGACGGCCTCCGCGGACCGATGCGCCCGGGGGGAACTGAAGATGTCGAAAGCGTGTTGTGCGTGCGGCAATTCGGCGTAGGCGACCGGGTTTTTGGACACCGCGCGCAGCTCCTCGACGAACTCTTCGGCCTCGCCGACCGGGATCAGCGAATCGTCGTGGCCGTGTAGGACGAAGAACGGCGGTGCGTCGGCGCGCAGCCGCCGGATCGGGGACGCGTCGACGTAGATGTCGCGGTGGGTGGCGAATTTCTTTTTCACGACGAACTTTTGGAGCAGGTCCACGAATTCGCGCCGGCCCTCGCCCTCGGTGGAGAACCAGTCGTAGCGCCCGTACACCGGCACCGCGGCGACCACCGAGGTGTCGGCATCCTCGAATCCGGGCTGGAATTTCGGGTCTCCTGCGCTCAGCGCCGCCAGCGAACACAGGTGGCCGCCGGCGGATCCGCCGGTGATGGCCACGAAGTTCGGGTCGCCGCCGTAGCGGGAGATGTTCTCCTTGACCCAGGCCAGCGCGCGCTTGACGTCGACGATGTGGTCGGGCCAGGTGTGCCGCGGCGACACCCGGTAGCCGATCGACACGCACACCCAGCCCCGCGCGGCCAGGTGGCTCATCAGCGGATAAGCCTGGGGGCGGCGCATTCCGATCACCCAGGCGCCGCCGGGGACCTGCAGCAGCACCGGCGCCTTGCCGTCGCGGGGCAGGTCGTGGCGGCGCCAGATGTCGGCGAGGTTGGCGCGGCCGTGCGGACCGTAGGACACCACGTTGGTCTTCTCGACGTAGCGCCGGCGCGCCACGGTGTTGCCCAGTGGCAGGGTGCGCCGCCCGCTGCGTGTCGGCGTGCTCTGCGGCAGCTTGCTCAGCGCTTCTTCGTAGTCGTCGCCCAGCTGGTCGCGCAGACCGGCCTCCAGCACGGGTCCGGGAGTGGTGACGCCGCGATACTTGATCACGCCCAGAATGGCCCAGGACGCCGCTGTCAGGGCAAGGGCGGCCTTGCCGCGCCGCCCCGCGAAGTCGCCGCGGCCGCCCCGCCGCAGCGCGTCGAGCAGCGAAGCGGAGAAGTAGACGCCGGGCACCTCGGAGGCCGGCCAGCCGAACCAGAAGACCAGCACGGTGGTGTAGCCCTTGCGGGCCAACGGGCGTAAACCGTTGGCGGCGTTGGCCAATTCGAGCGCGGCCCGGGCGAGCGGCCGGGGTTTTCTGATGGTCCGGGCCAGCCGCATCAGCCGGTCACCCGCGCTTGCAGCTCGGCGCGCAGGATCTTGCCGGTGCTGCTGCGGGGAAGCTCGTCCAGCACGGCGATCTCGCGGGGGATCTTGTAGTTGGCCAGGTTCTCCCGCACGTGCTGCTTGAGCGCCTCGGGCGCGGCACCCGCGTCGAGTGCGGCGCCGGGCTCGAGCACCACGAAGGCCGCCAGCCGCTGTCCGTATTGTTCGTCGTCCACGCCGATCACCGATGCCTCCGCCACGTCGGGATGTGCCGCCAGAATCTTCTCCACCTCGATCGGGTACACATTCTCGCCGCCGGACACGATCATCTCGTCGTCGCGGCCGACCACGAACAGGCGCCCCGACTCGTCCAGGTAGCCCAGGTCGCCCGACGACATGAAGCCGGCGTGGAAGTCCTTGGTGCTGCCCGAGGTGTAGCCGTCGAACTGAGTGTTGTTGCGTACGTAGATGCTGCCGACCTCACCGGTGGGCAGTTCATTGAATTCCGGGTCCAGGATCCGGATTTCGGTTCCCCCCGCGGGCCGGCCGGCGGTGTCGGGTGCCGCGCGCAGGTCCTGCGGGGTGGCCGTCGCGATCATGCCGGCCTCGGTGGCGTTGTAGTTGTTGTAGATCACGTCGCCGAACGCGTCCATGAATGCGATGACCACGTCGGGCCGCATCCGCGACCCCGACGCCGCGGCGAATCTCAGGGACCGGCCGCTGTAGCGGCGCCGCACTTCGGCGGGCAGCTCCATGATGCGGTCGAACATCACCGGCACCACGGCAAGCCCGGTGGCCTTGTGCCGGTCGATGAGGTCCAGCGTGGCCTCGGGATCGAACTTGCGCCGGGTGATCACGGTGCAGGCCATGGACGCGGCGAAGATCAACTGTGAGAAGCCCCAGGCGTGGAACATCGGCGCCACGATCACGATGTTCTCCTCAGCCCGCCACGGCGTGCGGTCCAGAATCGCCTTGAGCGTGCCGATTCCGGCGTTGCCGCCGGTTTGGTTGGCGCCCTTGGGCGTTCCGGTGGTGCCGGAGGTGAGCAGGATCATCCGGCCCTTGCGGCCGGAGCGCTGCGGCCGCTGCCCGGCGTGAGCGGCGATCAGCTTCTCGACGGTGCGAACGTGTTCCCCGTCCGTCCACGCCACGATGCGGGTGGCGTCCGGCCTGTCGGCCAGCGCACGGTCCACCGTTGGGGTGAATTCCTCGTCGTACACCACCGCGTCGACGCCCTCGCGGTTGACCACCTCGGCCAGCGCGGGCCCGGCGAACGACGTGTTGAGCAGCACGACGTCCGAACCGATGCGGTTGACGGCCACCACCGCCTCGACGAAGCCGCGGTGATTGCGGCACATGATGCCCACGACCTTGGGTTGACCCGTGGGCAGCTGTTGCAGCGCGGCGCCGAACGCGTTGATGTGCTCGTCGAGCGCGCGCCACGTCAGCGTGCCGCGTTCGTCGATCAGCCCGGGACGATCCGGGCAGCGCTGCGCCGCACTGGCGAAGCCGACCGTCATGCCCATGCCCTCGCGGCGCATGGCTGCGGCCATCTTCAGGTAGCGGTCGGGGCGCATCGGCGCGATCATGCCGGCGCGGCTCAGCGTGGTGACTATGCCGAGGGTCTCGCTCAACGGGTTCGGCACGGCTCAGCCCAGAATCGGGAAGCGACGCTTGGCGGCGAGCTCGGTCAGGGCCTCCTGCATCACCGACCGCACGTACTCGTCGACCTCGTCGGCGTCCGGGTCATCACCGAACTGCTGGGCGATGTCAATGGGCTCCAGTACCTGCGTCACGATCTTGGTCGGCAGCGGCAGGTTCGGCGGGATGACCGCGCTCAGGCCGAACGGGAAGCCGAACGACAACGGCAGAATCGCGCTGCGCAGCAAGCGTTTAATGCCCAGCCGCTCGGCCAGCCAGGTGCCGCGGGTCAGGTAGAGCTGGGTCTCCTGGCCGCCGATGGACACAGCGGGCACGATCGGCACGCCCGCCTCGATCGCCGTGCGGATGTATCCCTTGCGGCCGTTGAAGTCGATGACGTTCTCCGACAGGGTTGGCCGGTAGGCGTCGTAATCGCCGCCGGGGAACACGATCACCACGCCGCCGGACCGCAACGCCGCGGACGCGTTCTCCCGGTTGGCCCGGATGTATCCGGTGCGCCGGAAGAAGTCAGCGGTGGGGCCGGTCATCAGGATGTCGTGGCTCAGCGTGTAGACCGGCCGGTCGTAGCCGAGCTTGTCGTAGAAGTGGACGCTGAAGATGGGGACGTCCATGGGGAACATGCCGCCGGAGTGGTTGCCCACCACCAGGGCCCCGCCGGGCGGGAACGTCTCCAGGCCGTGCACCTCGGACCGGAAGTAGGTTTTCAGGACCGGGCGCATCACCGCCATCAGGCGCTGGGTCAAGCCGGGGTCGAATTTGCCGATGTCCCCGCCGTTGGGGTTGCCGTTGTCGGTCACGTTCCTCCCTTGACACTCGCACGAGGCCGCTTGAGGTTTGCGAGGCCGAGTCGAGTCCCTCGATGGTAGCGACCGGACCCTCGTTGCTGTCAGGGTGTTTCACCCCATTTCGTCCAGGTATGTGGTGCGGCCCCCGCCGGGGCGCTATTGTTACGGCGCCCTAAGTAATCCTCGAGAAATGGGGACGCGATGGACGTAGCGGGTCTGTCACCCGAGCGCGGCGCACGCTCGGGCGCTACCCGCAGGTCGGCCAGCACCCGGGACCGGCGCGGACGGCGTTCCCACACCGGTGCGCCCAGCACCGAGACCGTTCGTCGCAGCCAAGAACCGACCCGGCCTGCACCGGTCGTCGACGCGCTCGCCCCGGACAGCGCGGACCACCAGCAGGCCGACTACTTCGTGCGGCTGCTGGCGGGTCGGCGCGGCTTCATCGATCAGCGCATCGAGGAGTATCAGCGCAAGATCGGCACGGCGGAGGCCAAGGGCGACTTCGATGCGGTGGCGGACCTGCGCCGCCTGGTGCGCATCGCCGAGCAGGACCGGCGGACGCTGGACGCCCTACTCGACAAGCTGCGCCGGCGGTTTGTCCGCCAAGCACCGGCACCGGGTGCGGCTCAGGCGCGCCCCGCGGTTCGCCGGCCCGCCCTACGCTGAATCACCCGTCGCCGCAGCGGATTTCGTCGTCAACTAACTGGCGGATAGCCTCTGCCGATACATTCAATGGGCCAGCTGGTTTCTAGATAGGAACGAGGCCGCCCATGGGATTCATGGCTCCGGAGTTTCCCGACGTCGACCCGCAGACGTGGCTGAGCCTGCCGCGGTCGACCAGGCGCCAGATCATGAGCCGGCACTGGGTCGAACACGGCTTCGGCTCCCCGTACGCCGTTTATCTGTTCTACGTCTTCAAGATCGCCGGGTACGCCGCCGGCGCCGCCGCGGTGATCTCCCTGACGCCCGGCCTGGGCGGGTTGAACCACATCGCCGACTGGTGGACGCAGCCGATCGTGTACCAGAAGCTGGTCGTCTTCACGCTGCTGTTCGAGATCCTGGGCCTGGGCTGCGGGTCGGGGCCGCTGACCGCGCGGTTCTGGCCGCCGTTCGGCGGCTTCCTGTATTGGTTGCGGCCCAACACCATTCGGTTGCCAGCGTGGCCGGACAAGGTTCCGTTCACCCGTGGGGACCGCCGCACCGTCGTCGACGTCGCTCTGTACCTCGTGGTGCTGGCCTCCGGCGTCTGGGCGCTGCTCTCCCCGGGGCGGGCCGGCCCCGTCACCGCGGCCGGCGACGTCGGCCTGATCGATCCCCGGCTGGTGGTTCCCGCCATCGTCGCGCTCGCGCTGCTGGGCCTGCGGGACAAGACCGTGTTCCTGGCGGCGCGCGGCGAGCACTACGGGCTGACCCTGCTGGTGTTCTTCTTCGGGTTCACCGATCAGATCGCCGCGTTCAAGATCATTATGTTGGCGCTGTGGTGGGGCGCGGCGACGTCCAAGCTCAACCACCACTTCCCGTACGTCGTCGCGGTCATGATGAGCAACAGCCCACTGCTGCGCGGCCGGGCCTTCAATTGGTTCAAGCGCCGGCTCTACCTCGACCCGGTCGACGACCTGCGACCCTCGTGGATCCCGAAGATCATGGCCCACGTCGGCGGGACGACGGCGGAGTTCCTGGTGCCGCTGGTTCTGGTGTTCGTCGCCGACGGTCACCGCTGGGCGTGGTTCCTGATCGCCTTCATGGTGCTGTTCCACCTCAACATCACGTCCACCATCCCGATGGGTGTCCCCCTGGAGTGGAACGTCTTCTTCATCTTTTCGCTGTTCTACCTGTTCGGGCACTACGCCGGCGTCACGGCCGCCGGGCTGAGCTCGCCGCTGCTGCTGATCATCCTGATCGTCGCGCTTGCGGTGGTGCCGATTGTGGGAAACCTCTTCCCGCAACAGATTTCGTTCCTGCCGGCAATGCGCTACTACGCGGGCAACTGGGCCACCAGCACCTGGTGTCTACGTAAGGGCGTCGAGGACAGGATCGAGGCGAACATCACCAAGGCGTCGGCGCTGGCGCCCAATCAGCTTGCCCGGCTTTACGATCCGCAGACCGCCGAGCTCATGATCGACAAGTTGATGGCGTGGCGATCCATGCACACGCACGGGCGGACGCTGGGCGGGCTGGTGCCGCGCGCCTTGCCCGCCGGCGCCGACGAGGCCGACTACCTGTTGCGCGACGGCGAGATCATCGCCGGGCCGCTGATCGGGTGGAACTTCGGCGAAGGCCACCTGCACAACGAACAGCTGCTTGCGGCCGTGCAGCGGCGCTGCGACTTCGACGAGGGCGACGTGCGGGTGATCATCCTGGAGGCCCAGCCGATCCACCGCCAGACGCAGGCCTACCGCATCGTCGACGCGAAGACCGGCCTGATCGAAGAGGGCTACGTCGACGTCGCTGGCATGCTGAGCCGCCAGCCCTGGCCCGAGCCCGGCGACGACTACCCCGTGCACGTCATCGATCGCGGCGACCCGCCGCGCTTGCGATCGCCGCGGACGACCCGGCGCGCCGCCCGATGACCCGAGCGGTCGTCGTCGGCGCCGGACCCAACGGCCTGGCCGCGGCGATCCAGCTCGCCCGCCGCGGGGTCGACGTGCAGGTGCTGGAGGCCCGCGACACCGTCGGCGGGGGAGCGCGCTCGGCCGAGCTGACGGTGCCCGGCGTGATCCACGACGTCTGCTCGGCCACCCACCCGTTCGGCGTCGGTTCGCCGTTCTGGAGCGAGATCGACCTGCCGAGCTACGGGCTGGTCTGGAAGTGGCCGGAGATCGACTGCGCGCATCCGCTCGACGACGGCACCGCCGGCGTCCTGTACCAGTCGATCGATCGGACGACGGCGGGCATGGGACCCGACGCCACCCGGTGGCGGCGCGCCGTCGGGGACCTCGCCGCCGGATTCGATCAGCTGGCGCAGGACCTGCTCCGTCCCGTGCTGCACATCCCGCGCCACCCGGTGCGCCTGGCCGGTTTCGGGCCGCGCGCGCTCCTGCCGGCCACGGTGCTGGCCCGCTGGTTTCGCACCGAGCAGGCCCGCGCGCTGTTCGGCGGCGCTGCCGCGCATATCTATACCCGGCTGGACCGCCCGCTGACCGCATCCATGGGGCTGCTCTTCCTGGCCAGCGGGCACCGCTACGGGTGGCCGGTCGCCGAGGGCGGTTCCGGGTCGATCACCCGGGCCCTGGCCGCGGCCGTGGAGGCGCACGGTGGCGCCATCGCCACGGGGGTGACCGTCACCGGCCGCCGCGACATCCCCGACGCCGACATCGTCATGCTCGACCTGAGTCCCGCCGCCGCGCTGCGGCTCTACGGCGACGCCATGCCCGGCCACATCAAACGCTCCTACCGGCGCCACCGCCAGGGTTCCTCGGCGTTCAAGGTCGACTTCGCGATCCAGGGCGACATCCCCTGGACCAACCTCGACTGCAGGCGCGCGGGCAGCGTGCACCTCGGCGGCGGCTTCGCCGAGATCGCCGACACGGAACGCCAACGCGCGCAAGGCACGATGGTGCGGCGGCCGTTCGTGCTGGTCGGGCAGCAGTACCTGGCCGACCCGTCGCGCTCGGCGGGCGGCATCAACCCGATCTGGGCCTACGCGCACGTGCCGTTCGGCTACACCGGCGACGCCACCGCGGCCGTCATCGACCAGATCGAGCGCTTTGCCCCCGGATTCCGCGACCGCGTCGTGGCAACCGTCAGCAAAAGCACCGCAGAATTAGAGGCCTACAACGCCAACTACATCGGCGGCGACATCCTCGGCGGCGCCAACGACGGCCTCCAGGTCATCCTGCGGCCGCGCGTCTCGGTCAACCCGTACGCGACCGGCGTGCCGGGCGTCTATCTGTGTTCGCAATCCACGCCGCCGGGAGCCGGCATCCACGGCCTGTGTGGCTACTACGCCGCCGAGGCGGCGCTGCGCTGGGCCCGCGGACGTCACCGATAGGTCGTGACCCGTGTGGCCGACGTCACGGCCGTTGTACCAGCGCGGCAACGGCGGACCTCACTGATCTAGGCTGGCGACGAGCGCAGATCAGCGGACACAGGAAAGAAAGACGACAGGAGAGACAAGTGACGGTCCGAGTAGGTATCAACGGCTTCGGTCGCATCGGGCGGAACTTCTACCGGGCCTTGCTGGCTCAACAGGAGCAAGGCACCGCCGACATCGAGGTGGTCGCGGTCAACGACCTCACCGACAACGCCAGCCTGGCGCACCTGCTGAAGTTCGACTCCATCCTGGGCCGCCTTCCCCACGACGTCAGCCTCGAGGGTGACGACACCATCGTCGTCGGCAGCAAGAAGATCAAGGCGCTCGAGGTCAAGGAAGGCCCGGCGGCGCTGCCCTGGGGCGACCTGGGCGTCGACGTCGTCGTCGAGTCCACCGGCATCTTCACCAACGCCGCCAAGGCCAAGGGCCACCTGGACGCCGGCGCCAAGAAGGTGATCATCTCCGCGCCCGCCACCGACGAGGACATCACCATCGTGCTGGGCGTCAACGACGACAAGTACGACGGCAGCCAGAACATCATTTCCAACGCCTCGTGCACCACGAACTGCCTCGGCCCGATCGCCAAGGTGCTCAACGACGAATTCGGCATCGTCAAGGGCCTGATGACCACCATCCACGCCTACACCCAGGACCAGAACCTGCAGGACGGGCCGCACAAGGACCTGCGCCGGGCCCGCGCCGCCGCGCTGAACATCGTGCCGACCTCCACCGGCGCCGCCAAGGCCATCGGCCTGGTGCTGCCGGAGCTGAAGGGCAAGCTGGACGGGTACGCGCTGCGGGTGCCGATCCCCACCGGCTCGGTCACCGACCTCACCGCCGAGCTGAAGAAGTCCGCCACCGCCGACGAGATCAACGCCGCGATGAAGGCCGCCGCCGAGGGACCCATGAAGGGCATCCTGAAGTACTACGACGCGCCGATCGTGTCCAGCGACATCGTCACCGACCCGCACAGCTCGATCTTCGACTCCGGCCTGACCAAGGTGATCGACGACCAGGCCAAGGTGGTGTCCTGGTACGACAACGAATGGGGCTACTCCAACCGCCTCGTCGACCTGGTCGCCCTGGTCGGCAAGTCGCTGTAAACCGTGGCCGTCCACGACCTCAAAGACCTGCTCGCCGAAGGGGTTTCCGGACGCGGCGTGCTGGTGCGCTCCGATCTGAACGTGCCGCTCGACTGGTCCGGTTCGCAAGGCAAGATCACCGACGCCGGCCGCATCACCGCCTCGGTGCCGACGCTGAAGGCGTTGGTCGACGCGGGCGCCAAGGTGGTGATCGCCGCGCACCTGGGGCGGCCCAAGGGCGGGCCCGACCCGAAGCTCTCGCTGGCGCCGGTTGCCGCGGCGCTCGGTGAGCAGCTCGGCCGGCACGTGCAGCTGGCCGGCGACGTCGTGGGCACCGACGCGCTGGCGCGCGCCGAGGGACTGACCGACGGCGACGTCCTGCTGCTGGAGAACATCCGCTTCGACGCCCGCGAAACCAGCAAGGACGACGGTGAGCGGTTGGCGCTGGCCAGGCAACTGGCCGAATTGGTCGGGCCGACAGGTGCTTTCGTCTCCGACGGCTTCGGCGTGGTGCACCGCAAGCAGGCCTCCGTGTACGACATCGCCACCCTGCTGCCGCACTACGCCGGCACGCTGGTGGCCGAGGAGATCGCGGTGCTGGAACAGTTGACCAGCTCCACCAAGCGCCCATACGCGGTGGTGCTGGGCGGGTCGAAGGTGTCCGACAAGCTCGGCGTCATCGAGTCGCTGGCCACCAAGGCCGACAGCATCGTGATCGGCGGCGGCATGTGCTTCACCTTCCTTGCCGCCCAAGGATTTTCGGTTGGTAAGTCGCTGCTGGAGACCGAGATGGTGGACACCTGCCGCCGGCTGCTGGACACCTACGTCGACGTGCTGCGGCTGCCGGTGGACATCGTGGCCGCCGACAAGTTCGCCGCCGACGCGACCCCGCGGACCGTCGCGGCCGACGCCATCCCGGACGACCTGATGGGCCTGGACATCGGGCCGGGCTCGGTCAAGCGGTTCACCACGCTGCTGTCCAACGCCGAGACCGTCTTCTGGAACGGGCCGATGGGCGTGTTCGAGTTCCCGGCGTTCGCCGCGGGCACCAAGGGCGTCGCCGAGGCGATCGCCGCGGCCACCGGCAAGGGCGCGTTCAGCGTGGTGGGCGGCGGAGACTCCGCGGCCGCGGTGCGCGCGCTGAGCATCCCCGAGGGCGACTTCTCGCACATCTCCACCGGTGGGGGAGCGTCGCTGGAATACCTTGAGGGCAAGACGCTTCCGGGTATCGAGGTGTTGAGCCGACCCCAGCCCGACCACAACTAGGGAGGCCCTGAGCCGTGAGCCGCAAACCGCTGATCGCCGGCAACTGGAAGATGAACCTCAACCACTTCGAGGCCATCGCGCTGGTGCAGAAGATCGCGTTCGCGCTGCCGGACAAGTACTACGACAAAGTGGACGTCACGGTCCTGCCGCCGTTCACGGATCTGCGTAGCGTGCAAACCCTGGTCGACGGCGACAAGCTGCGGTTGAGCTACGGCGGGCAGGACCTGTCCGAGCACGACTCGGGCGCCTACACCGGCGACATCAGCGGCGCCTTCCTGGCCAAGCTGGGTTGCACGTTCGTCGTCGTCGGGCACTCCGAGCGCCGGACCTACCACCACGAGGACGACGCGGTGGTGGCCGCCAAGGCCGCGGCGGCGCTCAAGCACGAACTGACCCCGATCGTCTGCATCGGCGAGCACCTCGAGGTGCGCGAGGCGGGAAACCACGTCGGCCACTGCGAGGAGCAGCTGCGCGGCTCGCTGGCCGGGCTGTCGGCCGAACAGATCGGCAAGGTCGTCGTCGCCTACGAACCGGTCTGGGCCATCGGCACCGGGCGGGTGGCCAGCGCGGGCGACGCCCAGGAGGTGTGCGCGGCGATCCGCAAGCAACTGGCGTCCCTCGCCTCGTCAGAGGTCGCCGACTCGGTGCGGGTCCTCTACGGCGGCTCGGTGAACGCGAAGAACATCGGCGAGCTGATCGCCCGCGACGACATCGACGGCGGCCTGGTCGGCGGCGCGTCCCTGGACGGCGAGCAGTTTGCCACGCTGGCGGCGATCGCCGCCGGCGGGCCGCTGCCCTGAGAACGACCCCGCCCCGGTAGGCTGGCCGTCATGCAGTTGGCTTTGCAGATCACCCTGGTCGTCACCAGCATCCTGGTGGTGCTGCTGGTGCTGCTGCACCGCGCCAAGGGTGGCGGCCTGTCCACGCTGTTCGGTGGCGGCGTGCAGTCCAGCCTGTCCGGCTCCACGGTGGTGGAAAAGAACCTGGACCGGCTGACGTACTTCATCACCGCCATCTGGCTGGTGTGCATCGTCGGCATGGCGCTGCTGATCAAATATCGCTGACGGCGCGCGTGTCCCGCGCCGTTCACAGCGCGGCGGCGAGTCTCCATAGTGCTTCGCGATCGACCGAGTCGGAGCGGTCCAGCGGGCTGAGCACGATGTCGGTGGCTCCGGCGTCACGGTAGCGGCGCAACTGGCGCGCCACGGACTCCTCGGGCCCGATCGCGGCGAGGTCGACGACGCTGGCGAGGCTTTCCCGGGCGATCACGTTGCGGTACGACGGTATGGCCTCATAAAAGCTCAGCTGCTGGGCGGCGGTGCTGCGAGCGGCCTCGACATCGTCGGACAACAGCACGGGCACCGCGGCGATGACGCGCGGTGCCGGGCGGCCCGCCTCGGCCGCCGCCTTGGTGATTTCGGGCACGATGAATTCTCCGATGGTGCGGGGCCCGGCCAGGTAGGGCAGTGTCCCGTCGGCCAGTTCGCCGGTGACGCGCAGTGCCTTGGGGCCCATCGCCGCCACATACACCGGGATCGGTGTGCCGCCGGGCACCCGCACCGGCCAGGTCGGGCTGGCGTGCAGTTCGCTGCCGTGAAAGTCGACGCCGCCGCTGTCGAACACCGACGCCAGGATCGTCAGGTGCTCGCGCAGCCGGGTGATGGTGTTGGGGAAGTCGGTACCGAAGGCCGGGCGTTCCACCTGGCGGGCGCCAAGTCCCAGTCCCAGGCTGAAGTTGCCGTGCGCGGCGGCCTGCGCCGTTTGCGCCAACGAGGCGACGATCAGCGGGTGGCGGGGATTGATCGGCACCACCGAGGTGCCCACGCCCAGCCCGGGCACGGCGGCCCCGACGAGCGCGGCGAGCGTGATGGCGTCGTAGTTCTGCTGCTGGGGCAACCACACCTGCGCGACCCCGAGCTCGTGGGCGCGTGTGGCCTGAGCTATCACGTCGTCGACCAGGTTGGGGGCATCGGGACGGGCCATGAGAATGATTCCGGTGGACATGTCCGCAACCAACACGGTTGTTCGGCTGGTCATTCCTGTCGAATCACGCTGATCTGACTCGCTGGGCGCCATGGTGATTCGCGGCCGGGGGTGGTCCCCGACGGGCGGGCGCGGGCATCCGCGTCGATACTGGGTCCCATGGTTGAGGCATCCGAGGGCACGCTGGAACCGATCGGCGCCGTACAGCGCACCCTGGTCGGTCGTGAGGCGACCGAACCGATGCGGGCCGACATCAGGCTGTTGGGCGCCATCCTGGGCGACACGGTGCGCGAGCAGAACGGGGACGAGGTGTTCGAGCTCGTCGAGCGGGCCCGGGTGGAATCGTTCCGGGTGCGCCGCTCCGAGATCGACCGTGCCGAGCTGGCGCGGATGTTCGCCGGCATCGACATCCGCCAGGCGATCCCGGTCATCCGCGCGTTCAGCCACTTCGCCCTGCTCGCCAACGTCGCCGAAGACATCCACCGGGAACGCCGCCGGGCGATTCACGTCGCCGCCGGCGAGGCGCCGCAGGACAGCAGCCTGGCCGCGACCTACGCCAAACTCGACCGGGCGCAACTGGATTCGGCCACCGTCGCCGACGCGCTGAAAGGCGCGGTGGTGGCCCCGGTGATCACCGCGCACCCCACCGAGACCCGCCGGCGCACCGTCTTCGTCACCCAGCACCGGATCACCGAGCTGATGCGGCTGCACGCCGAGGGGCACCAGGAGACCGACGAGGGCCGCAACATCGAACTCGAGCTGCGCCGCCAGGTCCTCACGCTGTGGCAGACCGCGCTGATCCGGTTGTCCCGGCTGCAGATCACCGACGAGATCGAGGTGGGGCTGCGCTACTACGCCGCCGCGTTCTTCCGGGTGGTTCCGCAGGTCAACGCTGGGGTGCGCGACGCGCTGCGGACCCGTTGGCCCGACGCCGACCTGCTGAACCAGCCGATCCTGCAGCCCGGGTCCTGGATCGGCGGCGACCGCGACGGCAATCCGAACGTGACGGCCGACGTGGTGCGCCAGGCCACCGGCAACGCCGCGTTCACCGCGCTGGCGCACTACCTGGCCGAACTGACCGCCCTGGAACAGGAGCTGTCGATGTCGGCGCGCCTGGTCGCGGTCACCCCCGAGCTGGCCGAGCTGGCCGAGGGCTGCGGGGAGAAGGCCCGCGCCGACGAGCCCTACCGGCGCGCGGTGCGGGTGATCCGCGCCCGGCTCACCGCGACCGGCGCCCGGATCCTGGACCGGCGACCGCAGCACGAGCTGGACCTGGGTTTGACGCCGTACGCCGCCCCGACCGAGGTGCAGGCCGACCTCGACACCATCGACGCGTCGCTGCGCGCGCACGGCAGCGCGCTGCTGGCCGACGACCGCCTGGCGTTGCTGCGAGAAGGCGTGCGGGTCTTCGGGTTTCATCTGTGCGGCCTGGACATGCGGCAGAACTCCGACGTGCACGAGGAAGTGGTCGCCGAGCTGCTGGCGTGGGCGGGGGTGCATCCGGATTACGGTTCGCTGCCCGAAGAGGAGCGGATCGAGCTGCTGGCCGCCGAGCTGGCCACCCGCCGACCGCTGGTCGGCGACCGCGCGGTGGGGGTACCGCCCGCGTGTGGGGGACTGTCCGAGCTGGCGCACACAGAGCTGGGCGTGGTGCGCGCGGCCGCGCACGCCATCGAGCGCTATGGGCCGTCCGCCGTGCCGAATTACGTGATCTCCATGTGCCGTTCGGTCTCCGACGTGCTCGAAGCCGCGATCCTGCTCAAGGAGGCGGGCCTGATCGACGCGTCCGGGGATGCGCCGTACTGCCCGGTGGGCATCTCGCCGCTGTTCGAGACCATCGACGATCTGCACAACGGCGCGACGATCCTGCACGCGATGCTCGAACTCCCGATCTACCGCGCCCTGGTGGCCGCGCGCGACGACAGCCAGGAAGTGATGCTCGGCTACTCCGACTCCAACAAGGACGGCGGATATCTCGCCTCTAGCTGGGCGGTGTACCGGGCCGAGCTGGCCCTGGTCGAGGTGGCGCGCAAGACCGGAATCCGGTTGCGGCTCTTTCACGGTCGTGGCGGCACCGTCGGCCGCGGCGGCGGCCCCAGCTACGAGGCCATCCTGGCGCAGCCGCCGGGCGCGGTGAACGGCTCGCTGCGGCTCACCGAGCAGGGCGAGGTGATCGCCGCGAAGTACGCCGAACCGCAAGCAGCGCAACGCAACCTGGAGAGCCTGGTGGCCGCCACGCTGGAATCGACGCTACTGGATGTGGAGGGATTGGGCGACGCCGCGGAGCCGGCCTATGCGGTGCTCGACGAGGTGGCCGTGCTGGCGCAGCGCGCCTATGCCGAATTGGTGCACGAGACACCGGGTTTCGTCGACTATTTCATGGCCTCCACGCCGGTCAGCGAGATCGGCTCGCTGAACATCGGCAGCCGGCCCACCTCACGCAAACCCACGCAGTCCATCTCGGATCTGCGCGCCATCCCATGGGTGCTGGCGTGGAGCCAGTCGCGGGTGATGCTGCCCGGCTGGTACGGCACCGGCTCGGCGTTCGAGCAGTGGATCGCGGCGGGCCCGGAGAGTGAAAGCGAGCGGGTCGAGATCCTGCACGAGTTGTACCAGCGCTGGCCGTTTTTCCGCAGCGTGCTGTCGAATCTGGCCCAGGTGCTGGCCAAGAGCGACCTTGGCCTGGCGGCGCGCTACGCCGAGCTGGTGGACGACGAGCAGTTGCGGCACCGGGTGTTCGACAAGATCGTCGACGAGCACCGGCGCACCATCGCCATGCACAAGCTCATCACCGGGCAGGACAACCTGCTGGCCGACAACCCGGCGCTGGCGCGGTCGGTGTTCAACCGCTTCCCGTACCTCGAGCCGCTGAATCACCTGCAGGTGGAGTTGCTGCGCCGCTACCGATCCGGCGACGACGACGAATTGGTGCAGCGCGGCATTTTGCTGACCATGAACGGGCTCGCCAGTGCGCTGCGAAACAGCGGCTGATAACCGGCGATTCGCCTCCCCGGGCCGGCCCCCTCGCGAATACCCTGATTGACGCGACGTCGACCGAGGAGACCAGTGAGCGGATCCGGACTACCCCTGTGGCTCTTTCTGGCTTCGGTCGTGGCGGTGGCGATCGCCATCGCGGTGGGCTCCATCTGGTTGGGAAACCGCATCCTGCCGATGCAGCGCTATGGGAAGGAGCCGAACCCGGCGATCGGCTCGTTCCTCACCGTCGTCGGGTTCATCTACGGCGCGCTGCTGGGCTTCACCGTGGTGGCCACCTGGGAACACTTCTCGTCCACCCAGGTCGTCGTGTCCGGCGAGGCGTCGGCGCTGACGACGATGTACCGGCAGACCGTCGCGATGCCCGAACCGGAGCGCACCGAGGTTCAGCAGCTGTTGCGCAAGTACGCGAGCGCGGTGGCGGGCCCGGAGTGGAACAGGCAGCGTAACGACGGCGCACGCGCCGCGATCACCCGGATGTATCGCACCGTCGGGCGCCAGCAGCCCAACGTCGCGGCGAAGCCGATCAATCAGCAATTCCTCAACCAATTGAGCGAGCTGGCGTCCGACCGTAACGAGCGGATCGTGGGCACCAAGCCGCGGATACCCCCGCTGATGTGGGCGGGCCTGATCTTCGGTGCGGTTGTGCTGGTTGCGTTTACCGGCTTCCTGCGGATGGGCAACACCGTCGGCCATGTCATCGTGTCCGGCACGGTCGCCGTTCTGCTGGGTGTGCTGCTGTGCGTCGTGTTCCAGCTCGACCACTCGTATGCGACCGATCAGCGCATCACGTCCGGGCCGTTCCAGCACGCGCTGGACATCTTCGATTCGGTCGACAACGACAGCCGTTACTTCCCGCGCTGAGCATTGACGTTGCGGGCCACCGCATCGGCCTGGTTATGGTTGGGTTCGGGGGCTCGGCCGCACCGGCCGCATACGCAGTGGACGTCTATGCAACGGGAGGTTGGCATTGAAGACCATCGCATTCGGCAAGACGGGGCTCGAGGTTTCCCGGTTGGCGTTCGGTACCTGGGAATTTTGCAGTGACTGGGGCCATGCCGACGAGGAGGCCGCGATCACCATGATCCGCAGCGCCCGCGAGCTTGGCATCAATTTCTTCGACACCGCGCAGCAATACGGGTTCGGCGCGTCCGAACGCCTGCTGGGCAAGGCCCTTCGTGACGACCTCAAGAAGTCCCGGGACGAGGTGGTGATCGCCACCAAGGGCGGCCTGCGTGCCACCGACAACGGCCTGGTTCGCGACGGCAGCCGCAAATGGCTGCGCGAAGGCGTGGAATCCAGCCTGACCGCGCTGGGCATCGACCACATCGACGTCTACCTGGTGCACTGGCCCGACCCCAACACCCCGGCCGCCGACACGGCCGGGGCACTCGCAGAACTGGTGTCGGAAGGCAAGATTCGCCACGTGGGTGTGTCGAACTACGACACCGCGCAGGTGCGCGAGTTTTCCGGGACGCTGCCGGTGGAAGTGGTGCAGCCGCCCTATCACCTGTTCCGCCGCGATATCGAGGACGAGCTGCTGCCGTATGCGCGCGAGCATGACATCGGGGTGATGGTGTACGGGCCGCTGGCGCACGGCCTGCTGACCGGGACGATGAAGGCCGACACCAGTTTCGCCGCCCAGGACTGGCGCGGCAAGAGCGACATCTTCAGCGGCGACGGCTACCTGCGCAACCTGGAAGTCGTTGCGCGCCTTGAGGGGCTGGCCGCCGGGCTGGGTATAACGATCAGCCAGCTGGCCATCGCGCGGGCCATCGCGCAGCCGGGTGTGCACGTCGCCATCGTCGGGGCCCAGCACCTGCGGTACCTGCAGGAAAGCTCGCGCGCGGCCGACGTCACGCTCTCCGAGGGCGACATCGTTGCCATCAACGAAATCCTGGGGGCCGCGACACCGGTCGGCGGCCCGTATCCCGAGATGCACCAGAAGGCGAGTTAGCCTCAGCCCTTCAGCAGCTCGCCGACGTGCGCGGTGACCGAATCGGTGAGGGCCTGCAGGTCGTAGCCCCCTTCGAGCACCGCCACCATCCGGCCGTCGCACAGTCTTTCGGCCGTCGTCATCAATTCCCTGGTTACCCAGGCGAAGTCGTCGGCCGTCATGGTCAGCGAGCCGAGCGGATCGCGTTCGTGGGCATCGAAACCCGCGGACACGATGATCAGCTCAGGCGAAAATCGTTGCAGCGCTGGCAGTATCCGATCCTGAAAGGCCGCGCGCAATTCGGCGCCGCCGTCGCCGGGCGCCAGCGGCGAATTGAAGATGTTGCCGGCACCGGTTTCTCGCACCGCGCCGGTCCCGGGAAACAGCGGCATCTGATGCGTGGACGCATAGAGCACACTGGGGTCGGAGTAGAAGATCTGCTGGGTGCCGTTGCCGTGGTGAACGTCGAAATCGACGATGGCGACCCGCGTCAGCCCGTGTTTGCGCTGTGCGTGACGCGCGCCGATGCTGATGTTGTTGAACAGGCAGAAGCCCATGGCCCGCTCGGTCTCGGCGTGATGGCCCGGCGGGCGGCACGCGACGAACGCGTTCTGCGCGTCACCGGCCAGCACCCGGTCCACGGCCTGCAGCGTGGCGCCCACCCCGCACAGCGCCGTCTCCCAGGTGGACGGCTCCATCATCGTGTCGCCGCCGTCGAGGTAGACGTAGCCGTCGTCGGGCCGCGCGGCTTCCAGCGCATCCACGTAGCGATTGGAGTGCACGTACCGCGTCGTCGCGAGGTCGGCCGGCTCGGCCTCCTCGCGCACCAGGGCGTCGAACTGCGGCCGGCTCAGCGCCGCCTCGACCGCGCGGTAGCGGTCCGGCCGCTCGGGATGGCCGGGAGCCGTCCGATGGGCGGCGAACGCGGAGTGGTGCAGCAGCAACGTGGCCATCGTGGATCCTACCGACGTGGCTAAAGGATGGTCCGGTTGCGCAGCCTGTCCACAAAGCCGCGCACGGCGTGCTCGGTAATCGCCAGCGGAGACATCATCGTCTCGCCCACCTTCACCATCTCCTCGATCCGGGCGACGATGGCCTCCACCGGCTCGACAAGCGTGATCAGCCGCTTGGCCAGGTCGTCCAGGCTCGCCATGGTGCCGTCCAGATGGTCCAGACCGGCCTCCAGGCGTTCCACCGTGGCGTTCAGGCTGGACAGGGAACTGCTGAGCTCCTTCATGGTGGTGCTCAAACCGTCGAGGACGTCTTCGACCTGCTCCACCGTCTTGTCCGCGTTCAGCGCGGCCTGGGTGAGCGTTTTGATCCGGCTTCGCTCTTGCCCCCCGCGCACGGTTCTGTCTGCCATGACCGTCATTATTACCCCTGCGCCGAGCCAGTGTGGCAGGCGTCACCATTCCCATTTTGATAGGGTTCCTATCTAATTTTCCTTGTCGAAATCTCTGCCCGCGCATGGCGTGAAGGAGGATGGCGTTGACGAAAACCCGCGGGGGGCCCGGCTTTCTACGTCAGCCGAGATCGGTGTGGGCCGTCGCCTTCGCGTGTGTGATCTCGTTCATGGGCATCGGTCTCGTGGATCCGATCTTGCCGACGATGGCCAGCCGGCTGCATGCGACGCCCGAGCAGATCTCGCTGCTGTTCACCAGTTACCTGCTGGTCACCGCGGTGGCGATGCTGATCACCGGCTGGGTGTCCTCCAGGATCGGCGCCAAGCTGACGCTTGTCGTCGGGTTGGTCATCATCGTGGTGTTCAGTGCCCTTGCGGGAGCCGCGGGTGGAGTGAACGGAATCATAGGCTTTCGGGCCGGGTGGGGTCTGGGCAACGCGCTGTTCATTGCCACCTCGCTGGCGGTCATCGTGGGCGCGGCCAGCGGCGGCTTCGCGGGCGCGATCGTGCTCTACGAGGCCGCGCTCGGTGTCGGTATCGCGATGGGGCCGATGGTGGGTGCCGCACTTGGCGGGATCAGTTGGCGTGGGCCGTTTTTCGGGGTAGCCGCGCTCATGGGGGTCGCCCTCATCTGCGTGATCACGTTGGTTGCGCCGGCTCCGCTCCCGGCCGAGCGGACGCGGATCGCAGACCCGATCAACGCGCTACGCCATCGCGGTCTTTCGACCGTCGCCGTCGCCGCCCTGTTGTACAACTCGGGCTTCTTCATCGTCATGAGCTATTCGCCGTATCCGATGAAGATCGGCGTGCATGAACTGGGATTGGTGTTTTTCGGCTGGGGGCTGCTGGTCGCGGTGTTTGCCGTCTTTTGCGCGCCGTGGGCGCAGCGGCGCATCGGCACCGCCCGCTCGCTTTATCTGACCCTGTTCTTGATGTCCCTGGACTTGGTGGCGATCGGAGTGTGGATCGCCCGGCCGCCCGTGGTGATCGCTTGCGTGATAGCCAGCGGCGCCTTCATCGGAATGAACAACACGCTGGTGACGAGCACGGTCATGCAGGTGTCACCGGTGCCGAGACCGACGGCGTCTGCCGCTTACAGCTTCGTGCGGTTTATCGGCGCCGGTCTCGCGCCCTGGCTGGGCGGGATCGTGGCCGCTCACTACGGTCAGGCCGCGCTGTTTTACCTTGCGGGAGGCGCGGTGTTCCTCGGCCTGCCGGTGCTCGCCACCGCGCACGGTCTGGTGGCCAAGGCTCACGTGCCCTCCGAACACGAGAGTGATGAGGCCGCCGAGGAAATCGTCGAGGCGGCCGAGGGCAATGTGCTGTACGGCCACTTGCGTGGCGTCGACGCCGCGCCGCTTGCCGACGCCAAACTCACGCTGATCGACAGCGCCGGTCGTCAAGTGGCGCAAGGGCGGTCAAGCGCGGACGGCTACTACCACCTCGTCGGCCCGGTCGACGGCAGACATACGCTCGTCATCGCGAGTAACGGTGACACACAAGCCTTTCCGGTGCAGCTGAGCCGTGCGTCGACAGAACTGTCGCTGCGGCTGGACGGATGCCCGGTCTCTTAGCGACCGGCCTAGCCCACTGTCACGCCACGCCGGATGGGTTCGACGGCAGTTTGGCCGCGGCGTCCTCGTCGAGCAGCCACAGCGTGGTGTCCAGTCCGACCGCCCCGGCGGCCGGCACCGAGACGGGTGCGGCGCCCCCGATGGCGGCGGCCACCGCGTCGGCCTTGCCGCCGCCGGTCACCAGCAACCAGACCTCGCGCGACCGCGCTATCGCGGGCAGCGTCAACGTGATTCGTTGCGGCGGCGGCTTGGGGGAGTCGTCGACCGATACCACCATGCGGGCGGTTTCGAGCACCGCGGGGGTGTCGGGGAACAGCGAGTTGATGTGGCCCTCGGGGCCCATGCCCAGCAGGTGCACATCGAAATTCGGAACCGGCTCGCCGGGTGCGGCGTTGGCGGCCAGCAGCTGCTCGTAGGCCAGCGCGGCCGCGGCGAGGTCGCTGCCGAACTCCCCGTCACTGGCCGGCATCGGGTGCACCTGACTGGACGGGATGTCGACGTGCGAGAGCAACGCGGTCCGGGCCTGCTTGTCGTTGCGTTCGTCGTCGTCCTCGGGGACGTAGCGTTCGTCGCCCCAGAACAGATGCACCTTCGACCAGTCGATCTCGCGTCCCACCAACGACTGCAACAGCCCGATGCCGTTGCCGCCGCCGGTCAGCACGATGAGCGCTCGGCCCCGCGCCGCCACGGCGTTCGCGATGGTCTCGGTCAGCCGCGCCGCGGCGGCCTCGACCATGGTCTTGCTGTCCGGGAAAACTTCGATGCTGGTGCTCACACGTACTGCACTTTCTCAATGCCTTCGAGCGCTGATTGGTATATCTCGTCGGGGTCCAGTCGGCGCAGGTCTTCGGCGAGGCATTCACCGGTTTCCCTGCGCGCCAAGGGGAGTAGGGCGTCCGGCCGGGACGTCCGGCTCAACGTGGCCGTCCTTCCTTCCTGCGGGCGGCTCAAGACGATGGTCTCGCTCTTGCGCACCAGTTCGATCTTGAGCTCGCCGACCGCCCGGCGCACCGGGCCGTCGATCCGGCTGGCCAGCCACCCCGCCAAAACGTCCAGCGCGGGCTCGGTTGCCAGACCGGACACCAGCGCCGACTCGATCGGTTCGTGCGGGGTCAGGTCGACGGCGGAGGTGAGCAGCGCGCGCCAGTACGTGATGCGCGCCCAGGCGAGGTCGGTGTCACCCGCGGTATACCCGGGCAGCCGGCTCTTGATGGCCGACAACGGGTCGACCCCATTGGTGGCGTCGGTGATTCGCCGAATCGCCAACCGGCCCAACGGATCTTGAGCGGGGACCGCCGGCGCGACGTCGGGCCACCAGGCCACCACCGGGATGTCGGGCAGCAGGAAGGGGGTGACCACGCTGGCCGCGTGGCCGGACAGCGGGCCGGACAGCCGTAGTACCACGACCTCGCTGGCGCCGGTGTCCCCGCCGGCGCGCAGCTGCGCGTCCAGCCGCGGTTTGTCCGCATACGGATTGCCCCGCATCGTCACGATGATGCGGCTGGGGTGTTCATGGCTAGCGTTGTTGGCCGCTTGCAGCGACTCCTCGAGGATCTCCTCGCTGTCCGGCGCGACGATCAGGGTCAGCACCCGGCCCATCGCCACGGCGCCGACCCGTTCCCGCAGTTCGTCGAGCTTCTTGTTGACCGCCGTGGTGGTGGTGTCCGCCATATCGATGATCACGGCCGCCGCCATTCCCGGCCGGTGCGGCGCAGCATCTCGAAGGAGGAGTCCGGGCCCCAAGTGCCCGAATCGTACGGTTCGGGTTTACCGCCGGACGCCCAGTTGTTGAGCACGGGATCGAGTATGTCCCAAGCCAATTCGACCTCAGCGTTGACCGGGAACAGGGACGGCTCGCCCAGCAGCACGTCGAGGATCAGCTGTTCGTAGGCCTCCGGGGACTCCTCGGCGAACGCCGAGCCGTAGGAGAAGTCCATGTTGACGTCGCGGACTTCCATCGCGGTGCCGGGCACCTTGGAGCCGAACCGCAGCGTGACGCCTTCGTCGGGCTGCACCCGGATCACCATGGCGTTGGTGCCCAGCTCGTCGGTCATGGTGGCGTCGAACGGCAAGTGCGGCGCGCGCTTGAAGATCAGCGCGATCTCGGTCACCCTGCGGCCCAAGCGTTTTCCGGTGCGCAGGTAGAAGGGGACCCCGGCCCAGCGGCGGGTGTCCACCTCGAGCGTGATGGCGGCGAACGTCTCGGTGGTCGAGTCCTTGGCGAACCCTTCCTCGTCGAGCAGACCGACGACCTTCTCACCGCCCTGCCAGCCCGCGGCGTACTGGCCGCGGCTGGTGGTCTCGTCGAGCGGCTCGGCGAGCTGGGTGGCCGACAGGACCTTGATCTTCTCGGCCTGCAGCGCCAACGGGCTGAAGCTGACCGGCTCCTCCATCGCGGTCAGCGCCAGCAGCTGCATCAGGTGGTTCTGGATGACGTCGCGCGCGGCGCCGATGCCGTCGTAGTAGCCGGCCCGGCCGCCCAGACCGATGTCCTCGGCCATGGTGATCTGTACGTGGTCGACGTAGTGCGCGTTCCAGATCGGGTCGAACAACTGATTGGCGAACCGCAGCGCCAGGATGTTGCGGACCGTCTCCTTGCCCAGGTAATGGTCGATCCGGAACACAGACTCCTCCGGAAAGACCGTATTGACGGCCTTGTTCAAGGCCTGCGCGCTCTCCAGGTCGTGACCGAACGGCTTCTCGATGACCACCCGGCTCCACCGCTCGCCCTGCGGACGCGCCAAGCCGGACTTGTGCAACTGCTCGCACACCACCGGGAAGGACTTGGGCGGGATGGCCAGATAGAAGGCGTGGTTGCCGCCGGTACCGCGCTCGGCGTCCAGCTTGTCCAGGGTCTCGGCCAGCCGGGCGAACGCCTCGTCGTCGTCGAAAGCGCCTGGCACGAAACGGAATCCCTCGGCGAGCCGATCCCAGTTCTCCTGCCGGAAGGGCGTGCGGCAGTGTTCCTTGACGGCCTCGTGCACCACCTTGCCGAAATCCTGTGTGCTCCAATCCCGGCGGGCGAAGCCCACCAGCGAGAAGCTGGGCGGCAGTAGTCCGCGATTGGCCAGGTCGTAGATCGCCGGCATCACCTTCTTGCGGGCCAGGTCGCCCGTGACGCCGAAGATCACCATCCCGCATGGCCCCGCGATCCGCGGGAGCCGCTTATCGCGCTTGTCCCGTAACGGGTTCTGCCATTCTTGCGGGGAGCGGACTGGGGTCATTTGGAGGCGGAACCCAGCTGCTTCTGTGTTTCCTCCAGCAGCTCGGTCCACGAATCCACGAACTTCTCCACGCCCTCGTTCTCCAGCACCACGAACACATCCGGCAGGTCGATCCCGACCGCGGACAGCTTGTCGAACACCTGCTGGGCGTCGGCGGCGGTGCCGGAGACCGTGTCGCCCTTGATCTCGCCGTGATCGGCGACCGCGTCAATCGTCTTCTCCGGCATCGTGTTCACCGTGTTGGGCGCCACCAGTTCGGTGACATAGAGGGTGTCGGAGTAGTCGGGGTTCTTGACGCCGGTGGACGCCCACAGCGGGCGCTGCACGCGGCCCCCGTCGGCCTTGAGCGACTGGTAGCGGTCGCCGCCCTCGAACACCTCCTGGTAGGCCGCGTAAGCCAGCCGGGCGTTGGCCACGCCGGCCTGCCCGCGCAGCGCGAGCGCGTCCTCGCTGCCGATCTTCTCCAGCCGCTTGTCGACCTCGGTGTCCACCCGGGACACGAAAAACGAGGCCACCGAATGGATCTTGGACAGGTCGTGTCCGGCCTCGCGGGCCTTCTCCAGGCCGGCCAAGTAGGCGTCCATCACGGCCCGGTGCCGTTCGACCGAGAAGATCAGCGTGACGTTGACCGAAATCCCTTCGGCCAGAACGGCGGTGATCGCCGGGATGCCGGCCTTGGTGGCCGGGATCTTGATGAACAGGTTCGGCCGGTCGACGATCTTCCACAGCTCGACGGCCTGCGCGACGGTCTTGTCGGTCTCGGCCGCCAGGCGCGGGTCGACCTCGATGGACACCCGGCCGTCGACGCCGTCGGAGGCCTCCCACTCGCGCTTGAGAACGTCGCACGCGTTGCGGACATCGTCGGTGGTGACGGTGCGGATGGTGGCGTCGACGTCGGCGCCGCGCTCGGCCAGCTCGGCGATCTGGCCGTCGTAGGAATCGCCCTCCGCCAACGCTTTCTGGAAGATCGACGGGTTGGTGGTCACGCCGACGACGCTCTTGGTGTCGATCAGCTCCTGCAGGTTGCCCGACTCCAGCCGCTGACGCGACAGGTCGTCAAGCCAGACGGATACGCCGGCGGCGGACAGCGCCGCCAGATTCGGGTTCTGAGCGGTCATGTGAATTACCCTTTCCTCAGTTATCCACTACTTGTTCCGCGGCGGCAGCGACGGCTTCGGCGGTGAAGCCGAATTCACGGAATAAGGTCTTGTAGTCGGCGGATTCGCCGTAGTGCTCGATCGAGACGATCTTGCCGGTGTCACCGACCAGCTTGTGCCAGCTCTGCGCGACGCCGGCCTCGACGGCCACCCGGGCCGACACGGTCGGCGGCAGGACGCTGTCACGGTAGTCGTCCGGCTGGGACTCGAACCACTCGACGCACGGCATGGAGACCACCCGCGCCACAATGTCCTTGTCCGCCAACAACTTCTGCGCCTCGACCGCCAGCTGGACCTCCGAGCCGGTGGCGATCAGCACCACGTCGGGGTCTTGGTCGGGATCCTCGCCGTCCGAGCCCAGGATGTAGCCGCCGCGGGCGACGCCGTCGGCGCTGGTGCCCTCGAGCACCGGCACGCCCTGGCGGGTCAGGATCAGCCCGACCGGTCCGCTGCCGTTGCCGCGGGCCAGGATCGTGCGCCAGGCGTGGGCGGTCTCGTTGGCGTCGGCCGGGCGCACCACCGAAAGCTTCGGGATGGCGCGCAACGCCGCGAGGTGCTCGATCGGCTGGTGCGTCGGACCGTCCTCGCCGAGCCCGATGGAATCGTGCGTCCACACGTAGATGGTGTCGATGTCCATCAGCGAGGCCAGCCGGACCGCCGGGCGCATGTAGTCGGAGAACTGCAGGAAGGTGCCGCCATAGGCCCGGGTGGGCCCGTGCAGCACGATGCCGGACAGGATCGCGCCCATCGCATGCTCGCGCACCCCGAAGTGCAGCGTGCGCCCGTACCAGTCCGCCGTATAGTCTTTGGTCGAAATCGACGGCGGGCCAAAGGATTTGACGTTGTCCATGGTGGTGTTGTTGCTGCCCGCCAGGTCGGCCGAGCCGCCCCACAACTCGGGCAGCTTCGGCCCGATCGCGTTGAGCACCTTGCCGGACGCGGCGCGGGTGGCCAGGGCCTTGTCGCCCGGCTCCCAGACCGGGATGTCGGCGTCCCAGCCGTCCGGCAGCTCCTCGGCGGTCAACCGGTCCAGCAGCGCCTTGCGCTCGGGTTGGGCCTGCGCCCAGGCGTCGAAATCCGCCTGCCACTTCTCGTGGGCTTCTTTGCCGCGGTCCACCAGCTTGCGGGTGTGGGCGATCACCTCGTCGCGCACCTCGAACTTCTTGTCCGGGTCGAAGCCGAGGATCTCCTTGACGGCGGCGACTTCCTCGTCGCCCAGGGCCGCGCCGTGCGCCTTGCCGGTGTTCATCAGCTTGGGTGCGGGGTAGCCGATGATGGTGCGCAGCGAGATGAACGACGGCCGGTCGGTGGCCGCCTTGGCGTTGGCGATGGCCTCCTCGATCGCGACGACGTTCTCGCCGCCCTCGATCTCCTGCACGTGCCAGCCGTAGGCCCGGTACCGCGCGGCGGTGTCCTCGCACAACGCGATGTCGGTGTCGTCCTCGATCGAGATCTCGTTGTGGTCGTAGAAGACGATGAGGTTGCCCAGCTGCTGGACGGCCGCCAGCGACGAGGCCTCCGAGGTGACGCCCTCTTCGATGTCGCCGTCGGACGCGATGACGTAGATGAAGTGGTCGAACGGGCTGGTGCCGGGGGCCGCATCGGGATCGAACAGGCCGCGCTCGTAGCGGGCGGCCATCGCCATGCCCACCGCCGACGCCAGGCCCTGCCCGAGCGGGCCGGTGGTGATCTCAACGCCCTTGGTGTGCCGGAACTCCGGGTGCCCGGGGGTCTTGGAGCCCCAGGTGCGCAGCGACTCGATGTCGGAGAGTTCCAGGCCGAAGCCACCCAGGTACAGCTGCAGGTACAACGTCAGGCTGCTGTGCCCGCAGGACAGGACGAACCGGTCGCGGCCCAACCAGTAGGTGTCGCTGGGGTCGTGGCGCATCGCCCGCTGAAACAAGGTGTACGCCAGCGGCGCAAGGCTCATCGCCGTCCCGGGGTGGCCGTTGCCCACCTTCTGCACCGCGTCCGCGGCCAGCACCCGGATGGTGTCGACGGCGGCCGAGTCGAGCTCGGACCAGTCGTCGGGGAGGTGCGGTTGGGTCAGCGTAGAGATCTCTTCGAGTGTCGTCACAGACATTGTCCTTGGGTCATCGAGCTGATCAATCCCACCCTAGTGCGGGAGGGCCGGCTCTTGCAGCGCAGGATTTCGGGTACCCACGGCCGGCAGGTGTGAAAATTACGCGCCCGTCGAAAGCGCTTAACATTCAGTTCGGAAATCTGGGAAAAATCTGCGGGAACCGACCCGCGGGCGGGCCATCACCCCAACGCGGTCTACCATCGTGTGTAGTAGATGCTGCGCGCCGCTGCGACCCCAAGGAGTTATTGCGTGAGCGTTCGCGGGCGCGCCGCGCCGAGCCAATTGCCAAGCCGAATACAAGGCACGGTGCTGGCGTATCTGGCGCTGACCAAGCCGCGGGTCATTGAACTGCTGCTCGTCACCGCCATCCCGGCGATGCTGCTGGCTCAGCGCGGCACGGTGAACCCGCTGCTCATCATCAATACGCTGGTCGGCGGGATGCTGGCCGCCGGCGGCGCCAACACCCTCAACTGTGTGGCCGACGCGGACATCGACAAGGTGATGAAGCGCACTGCGCGGCGGCCGCTGGCCCGCGCGGCGGTGCCCACCCGCAACGCCCTGGTGCTCGGCCTGGTGCTGACGGTGACCTCGTTCGTCTGGCTCTGGTGGACGACGAACCTGCTGTCCGGGCTGCTGGCCCTGGCGACGATCGCGTTCTACGTGTTCGTCTACACGCTGCTGCTCAAGCGCCGCACCTCGCAGAACGTGGTGTGGGGCGGCGCGGCCGGCTGCATGCCGGTGATGATCGGCTGGTCGGCCGTCACCGGCACCATTCAATGGCCCGCGCTGGTGATGTTCGCCATCATTTTCTTCTGGACGCCGCCGCACACCTGGGCGCTGGCGATGCGCTACAAGGATGACTACAAGGCGGCGGGCGTGCCGATGCTGCCGGCCGTGGCGACCGAGCGTCAGGTGACCAAGCAGATCCTGATCTACACCTGGCTGACGGTGCTGGCCACGCTGGCGTTGGCGCTGGCGACGGGGTGGCTGTACGCCGCCGTCGCCGTGGTCGCGGGGGTGTGGTTCCTGGCGATGGCCCACCAGCTCTACGCCGGGGTCCGCGCCGGCGAGCCGGTCAAGCCGCTGCGGTTGTTCCTGCAGTCGAACAACTATCTGGCCGTGGTGTTCTGCGCGCTGGCCGTGGACTCGGCCATCGGGCTGCCGCACCTGTTCTGATCTGGACCTCGGCGCGCCGTTGAGTGTGCGGCCTGGGCGGAAAAATCGTCGGGATCCCGCCCTGACCGCGCTCTCGACGCCGCCAGTGCACACTCGACGACGCAACCCCCGTCCAGGGCCTGCCCCGAGTCAGGGCAGCAGCACGACCGAGCCCGCCGTCTTGCGGCCCTGCAGATCCTGGTGGGCGCGGGCCGCCTCGGCCAGCGGGTAGCGCCCGCCAATCTCGACGGTGATGTCGCCGCAGGCGATCGCGGCGAACAATTCCTCTGCCCGCCAACTGAATTCCTGGCCGGTGCGCACGAAATGCGCCAGCGACGGCCGGGTCAAGAACACCGAGCCGGCGGCGTTGAGGCGCTGCGGGTCGAACGGCGGAACGGGCCCGCTGGCCGCGCCGAACAGCGCCAGCGTGCCCCGGATGGCCAGGCTGGCCAGGCTGGCGTCGAAGGTGGTCGCGCCCACCCCGTCGTACACCGCGGCCACCCCGGCGCCATCGGTCAACGAGCGAATCCGCTCGCCGAACGCTTTCGCGTCGTCGGGGTAGGGGAGCACCTCGTCGGCGCCCGCCTGCCGGGACAGCCGCTCCTTGTCCGGCGTCGACACCGTGGTGATCACCCGCACACCGAGCAGGTGGGCCCACTGCGTCAGGATCAGTCCGACGCCGCCCGCGCCGGCGTGCACCAGCACCGTGTCGCCCGCCTGCACCGGATACACCGACTTCAGCAGGTAGTGGGCGGTCAACCCCTTGAGCAGCGCCGAGGCCGCCACCTCGGCCGTCACGCCGTCGGGCACCTCGGCCGTCAAATGTGCTGGGGCCGTAGCGTATTCGGCGTACCCGCCGGCCGCCGCGGCGCTGACCACACGATCGCCGACGCGCAGCCCGTCGACGCCGTCGCCGAGGGATTCGATGGTGCCGGCCAGTTCCGAGCCGAGGATGAACGGCAACTCCCGCGGGTACTGCCCGGAGCGGAAGTAGGTGTCGATGTAGTTGACGCCGACGGCCTCGGCCTTGATCAGCACCTCGCCCGGCCCGGGCGTGGGCCTGGTCGTGTCGACGTAGCGCAGCACCTCGGGGCCGCCGGTTTCGCTGATCTCGATCGCGTGCATCTGCTTATCATGCCCGGGCATGAAACTCGCTCGCCCGGACGTCTTCCATCCCCGCCTTGTGTTGGCGGGGGCGGGCGACGGCGCGGGCCGGGTATCCGACGACGCCGGTCTGGTGGGCGCGCTGCGGGGGCGCGGGCTGCACGCGCGCTGGCTGTCCTGGGACGATCCGGACGCCACCGGCGCGGATCTGGTGATACTGCGGGCCGCCGCGGGCGCACCGGATCGGCGCGACGAATTCCTGGCCTGGACCCGGCGCGTGCGCCACCTGCTGAACCCGCCGGGCGCGGTGGCTTGGAACCTCGATGAGCGGTATCTGCGCGACCTCGAGCACGACGGGGTCTCGACGGCCGATCCGGGCACACCGCCCGACGCGTCGCTGGTCTTTCTGGGCGGCGAGCGGTCGCACGCCTGGCCGGTCGAGCCGGAGTTCGAATCGTGGGACCTCGGCCACGCCGCGCTGGCCGCGGCGGCCACCCGCTCCGGCATCGCCGCCCGGGAGCTGCTCTGCGCGCGGGTCGACGTGGCCGGCGAGCGGCT
This sequence comes from Mycobacterium sp. MUNTM1, assembly GCF_054660795.1. NCBI lineage: Bacteria > Bacillati > Actinomycetota > Actinomycetes > Mycobacteriales > Mycobacteriaceae > Mycobacterium > Mycobacterium sp. MUNTM1. The sequence continues at coordinate 11,769 of NZ_BAAGDE010000042.1, read as the reverse complement.
GGTACGGCTGGACCTGGTCGCGCCGTCACTGGGCTGGCGCCGGCTGGACACCGCCGCGCGCGACCTCGCTCAGCATCGCTTCGCGCTGGCGGTGGAGTCAGCCTGCGAGCGGCTCGGGCTCGGCCCGCTCTCGCATCGACGCCCATAGCGCCGCGGTGGCCGCCGTGCACGCCGCGGCCCCGGCCACGTGCAGCGCGACCAGCACGGCCGGCACCCCGGTGTAGTACTGCGCGACGCCGACGCCGGCCTGCGCGAACACCAGCACCAGCAGCACCGCGAGCCGCAACCGCACGGGGCGGGCGGCGCGCACCGCCAGCAGCCCGAAGCCCAGGCCCACCAGCAGCGCCAGGTAGGCGATCAGCAGCGACGAGTGCAGGTGCACCAGGGTGTCGACCTGGACTTTCAGCCGCGGCACCGTGCGGGTGGGGCTGCGATCGCCCGCGTGCGGGCCGGCGGCCGTCACCAGCGTGCCGGTGACCAGCACCGCGGCCAGGTTCAGGCCGGACAGGGCGGTTCCGGCGCGCAGCGGCCTGACCACCCGTTCGCGGACCACCCCGTCGTCGGGCTCGCCGACCTTCACGTACAGCAGCACCGCCAGCCACACCATCGTCATCGACGTCAGCAGGTGGATGGCCACGGTCCACCACAGCAGCCCGGTGCGCACGGTGATGCCGCCGATCACCGCCTGCACGACGGTGGACACCGGCATCAGCCAGGCATAGACCAGCACCTCGCGGCGGCGCCGTGCCCGGGTCACGGCCAGGACGGCCAGCGCCGCGGTGATCACCACGGCGAAGGTGACCATCCGATTGCCGAATTCGACGGCCTGGTGGATGCGCGGCACCTCGGCGTGGGCCACCGGAACGAAGCTGCCCGGAAAGCATTGCGGCCAGGTGGGGCAACCCAGCCCCGAGGCGGTGACGCGCACGATCGCGCCGGTGATGGCGATGCCGCCCTGGGTGAGGATGACGACCGCGGCGATCAGGCGCTGCACACCGACGCTGGGGTTGGGGAGCAGGTCCACCGCGCGCATCAGCATCCGTCCAACCACGGCCCGATCCTAAGGCACCGAAAACTACGGGCCGTAGTAAGACCGTCCGCTCGCGAGACTTGAACCACCCACAGGGGTCCCCGGGGCGTGTCGTGTGCGTGGTTTACGTGTCGTGCCACGACAGCCAGCCACGGCAACTAAGACCGTCAGGTGAAGCGGAACCAGCGCAGCGCGCTCAGCGCGCCCACCGCGCCCCACGCCGCCAGGACGACCACGCCGAACCAGTCCACCGACATGGTCATCGCCTGCGAGAGCGCCTCGGTGAGCGCGCCGGACGGCGTCAGCCGAGCCGCGAGTTTCACCGCCGCCGGGGTGATCCCGGTTTCCAGGGTCAGCGCGCCCAACCCGGCGAAGACGAACCACAGCAGGTTGGCGACTGCGAGCACGATCTCGGCGCGCAGCGTCCCGCCGAGCAGCAGCCCCAGCGCCGCGAACACCACGGTGCCCAACGCGATCACCGCCGCGCCCAGCGCCAGCGCCGTCGGCGCGGGTCGCCAGCCCAGTGCAAAACCGATGGCGCCCAACAGGATTGCCTGCAGGAACACCACGGTCACCACGGCCAGGGACTTACCCGCGATGATGCCCCACACCGGGAGCGGGGTGGCGCCGAGCCGCTTGAGCGCGCCGTAGCGCCGGTCGAAGGCGACCGCGATCGCCTGCCCGGTGAACGCCGTCGAGATCACCGCCAGCGCCATGATGACCGGGGTGAAGGTCGCCGCGCGGTGCTGGCCGAACGAACCGAGCGGCAGCAGCGTGAGCCCGACCAGCAGCGTGATCGGGATGAACATGGTCAGCAGCAGCTGTTCGCCGTTGCGCAGCAGCAGCTTGAGCTCCAAACCGAATTGCGCGGCAAGCATTTTCGGCACCGGGCTGGGCCGCGGATCGGGCGCGAAGGTACCCGCGGGGAAGAGGTTCGATTGAATCTCGTTGTCCGTCAAGGCCGTAACTTCCTGCCGGTGAGGTCGAGGAACACGTCCTCGAGGCTGCGTTGCTCGACGCGCATGTCGGTGGCCAGCACGTCGATCCGCGCGCACCAGGACGTGACGGTCGCCAGCACCTGGGGGTCGACGTGCCCCTCGACCAGGTACTCGCCCGGCGTCACCTCGGTCGCCTTGTAGTCCTCCGGCAGCGCGGCGGACAGCAACGACAGGTCGAGCCGCGGGGGTGCGCTGAACCGCAACTGGTCCTTGGCCCCGCTGCGCATCAGCTCGGCGGGCGTGCCGGAGGCCACCGTCGCCCCGTGATCGATGATCACCAGCCGGTCGGCGAGTTCCTCGGCCTCCTTGAGCTGATGCGTGGTCAGCACCACCGTCACGCCGTCGCGGCGCAGCGCGTCGATCAGCTCCCAGACCAGCAGCCGGGCGTGGGCGTCCATGCCCGCGGTCGGCTCGTCGAGGAACACCAGTTCGGGGCGGCCGACCAGCGCGCACGCCAGCGCCAGCCGCTGCTGCTGGCCGCCGGAGAGCCGCCGGTAGGTGGTGCGGGCGGCGTCGGTGAGGCCGAGCGTGTCCAGCAGCCAGGCCGGGTCCAGCGGGTCGGCGGCGTAGGCGGCCACCAGGTTGAGCATCTCGCCCGCCCGGGCCGCGGGGTAACCGCCGCCGCCCTGCAGCATCACCCCGATCCGCGCCCGCAGCCGGGCGTTGTCGGCGATCGGGTCCAGGCCGAGCACCTCGATGGTGCCGGCGTCCGGTCGCACGAAGCCCTCGCACATCTCGACCGTCGTCGTCTTGCCGGCGCCGTTGGGGCCGAGCAGGGCCAACACCTCGGCGGCGTAGACCTCGAGATCGAGGTTGGAGACGGCCTCGACGGCCGTCGCGCCGGATCCGTATTTCTTGGTGACCCCGCGCAGCCGCACCACTGCGTCAGGGGATTCGCGCGATTCTGGAAAGGCCGAACTCACGAGCGCCGCTCCTTCTCATCGCTTCGCTCTGCATCGTCGTCGGCGCGGCTCACGTGGAATCAGCGTAGGCGTCATGCGCAGGCGCCGGGCGGGGGGTCGGCGGAGTCGGCGGCGTCGCCGCCGCGTCGTCGACGGGTTCGCCGTTGGATCCGGTGTCCTGGCCGGGCGGGCGGCGCCAGGGCAGGCGGGTGTAGGTCAACGCGATGAGCGCGACGACGATGACCGTGCTGGCCAGCGTCGCGTCGATGATCTGGAACAGCGCGAACCGGTCGCCGTTGGCCGTCGGGCCGAAGATCCCGACGACGAGGCTGATGACGATTGCTGCCACCCGGAAGCCGGTCCGCGTCGCCCAGGCGGCCAGCGGGATGACGGCCCACAGCAGGTACCAGGGCTGCACGACGGGGAATAGCAGCACCGTAATGCCCAGCGCCACGCCCAGCCCGCCGATCGGGTGCAGCCGGCCGCGGAAGACGGCCAGCAGCAACCAGGCCACCATGACCGTGATGATCAGCACGCCGATCGCACGGGTCAGCCCCAGCACCGCGGTGGTGTGATCGCCCAGGCCCAGCAGGATGCCCACCTGTCCGGTGCCGAGCGCCAGCAGCGTCGGCGGCGACATCCAGCTGCGCACCACGTTGGCGGTGCCCAGCGTGTAGATCCAGCCGAATCCGAGGCCGCTGGCCCAACCCACCAGCGCCATCACCGCCAGCGACAACCCGGCCATGGCGCCGCCCGTCAGCAGCAGGGCGCGCACGGTGCCACCGCAGCGGTAGGCCAGCGCCATCGTGACGAAGCCCAGCGCCAGCAGCGACGGCAGCTTCACCTGCGACGACAACACGATCAGCACCGAGCCGGCGACCAGCATCCCCAGCGGTTCCCAGTCCGGGGCCAGCTTCCACGACGCGGGCAGCAACCGCGGCGCGTCGATGCCGCGCAACGCGAATTCGGCGCCGGCCAGCATCAGGCCCAGCATCAGCGCCTCGTTGTGCACGCCGGCCACCAGATGCATGATCAGCAGCGGGTTGGCCGCCCCCAGCCACAGCGCGCTGACCTCGGCGACGCCGCAGCGCCGCGCCAGCCGCGGTGTCGCCCAGACGATCAGCCCCACGCCCAGCAGCTCCACCATCCGGTGGCACAGCACCGCGGCGACGATGTTCTCCCCGGTGATCGAGGAGATGCCGCGCCCGATCCACAGGAACAGCGGCCCATAGGGCGCGGGCGTCTCGCGCCACAGCGTCGGCACCGACAGCGTGAAGATGTGCGACAGGCCCAGGCCCGACGCGGGGCCCACCCGGTAGGGATCCAGGCCCTCCAACGAGATCTGGCTCTGCGCCAGATAGGAGTAGACGTCCTTGCTGTACATCGGCGGGGCGATCAACAGCGGCAACACCCACAGCAGCAGGGTGCGGTCCAGGTCGCCGCGCGACATCCGCCGGTTTCCCAGCGCGAACCGGCCCAGCATCAACCAGGCCAGCGCCATCATGACCGCACCGGTGGTCGTCATGGTCAAAGAGACGGTCTGGATGCGCGAAGGCAGGTTGAGCAGCCGCACGCCGAACGTCGGATCCTGCACGACGGGCCTGGCGCCCGCGCCGAGCGCGCCGATCGCCATCACCACCGTGCCCGTCGCGCCGAACAGGCGGGTGCGGCGCAGCGTGGTGAGCTCGGTATCGTTCAGCGGCGACCCCACCGCTTGCTCGTCGCCGTGCAGACTGGCGATCGATGAGCTCAGCGTGTGGTGGCGGGCTGCCATCAGAGCAGCGTAGCCGCCGGATGAAAAGGGTTACTGCCACGCCGTTGGTGTGAGCAGCGCAACGCCAGGACAGGGGACCCTTGCTAGACCGATCCCCGGAATTGCGTCACACTGGTGTTGTGAAAATCCGAACCGGCCCCGATGGGTCCGCCGACGCCGGTACCGGCGCGGCGGACGTCGGCGCGTCGGTACCGGATGGTCACACCCGCCGCGCGATCGTGCGCCTGCTGCTGGAATCCGGATCGATCACCGCCGGCGAGATCGGTGACCGGCTGGGCCTGGCGGCCGCCGGCGTGCGACGCCACCTCGACGCCCTGATCGAGGCCGGTGACGCCGAGTCCACCGCGGCCGCGGCGTGGCAGCAGGTGGGACGCGGACGACCCGCCAAGCGCTACCGGCTGACCCCGGCCGGGCGGGCCAAGCTCGACCACGCCTATGACGACCTGGCGGCGGCGGCCATGCGGCAACTCCGCGAGATCGGCGGCGAAGAGGCGGTGCAGGCCTTCGCCCGGCAGCGCATCGATGGCATCCTGGCCGACGTCCCCGCGGCCGACAGCGCGGCGGACACCGACGTCGAGGCGGCCGCTGAGCGGATCGCGACCGCGTTGACCAAGGCCGGCTATGTCACCACCACCACGCAGGTCGGCGGGCCGATCCACGGCGTGCAGATCTGCCAGCACCACTGCCCGGTATCGCACGTCGCCGAGGAATTCCCCGAACTGTGCGACGCCGAACAGCAGGCCATGGCCGAGGTGCTGGGCACCCACGTCCAGCGGTTGGCGACCATCGTCAACGGCGACTGCGCCTGCACCACGCACGTACCCCTGACCCAGGCGCCCAGCCCGCGCCACGACACCACGAGCACCAAAGGAGCGTCTCGATGACACTCACACCCGAGGCCAGCAAGACGGCAACCGCGCCGCTGACGCAGGAAGAGGCGATCGCCTCCCTGGGGCGGTACGGCTACGGCTGGTCGGACTCCGACGTCGCCGGCGCCAGCGCCCAGCGCGGATTGTCCGAGGCCGTCGTCCGCGACATCTCGGCGAAGAAGAGCGAGCCGGTGTGGATGCTGCAGACCCGGCTCAAGGCGCTGCGCATCTTCGACCGCAAGCCGATGCCGAACTGGGGCTCGAACCTGGGCGGCATCGACTTCGACAACATCAAGTACTTCGTGCGCTCCACCGAGAAGCAGGCCGCCAGTTGGGAAGACCTGCCCGAGGACATCCGCAACACCTACGACCGGCTGGGCATCCCGGAGGCCGAGAAGCAGCGCCTGGTCGCCGGGGTCGCGGCCCAGTACGAGTCCGAGGTGGTCTACCACCAGATCCGCGAGGACCTGGAGGCCCAGGGCGTCATCTTCCTCGACACCGACACCGGTCTGCGCGAACACCCCGAGATCTTCCAGGAGTACTTCGGCACCGTGATCCCGGCCGGGGACAACAAGTTCTCCGCGCTGAACACCGCGGTGTGGAGCGGTGGCTCGTTCATCTACGTCCCCAAGGGCGTCCACGTCGACATCCCGCTGCAGGCCTACTTCCGGATCAACACCGAGAACATGGGCCAGTTCGAGCGGACGCTGATCATCGCCGACGAGGGCTCCTACGTGCACTACGTCGAGGGCTGCACGGCTCCGATCTACAAGTCCGATTCGCTGCACTCGGCGGTGGTCGAGATCATCGTGAAACCCAATGCGCGCGTTCGCTACACGACGATCCAGAACTGGTCGAGCAACGTCTACAACCTGGTCACCAAGCGGGCCCGCGCCGAGGCCGGCGCCACCATGGAGTGGATCGACGGCAACATCGGGTCGAAGGTCACCATGAAGTACCCGGCGGTGTGGATGACCGGCGAGCACGCCAAGGGCGAGGTGCTCTCTGTCGCATTCGCCGGCGAGGACCAGCACCAGGACACCGGCGCGAAGATGCTGCACCTGGCGCCGAACACGTCGAGCAACATCGTGTCCAAGTCCGTGGCGCGCGGCGGTGGCCGCACCTCCTACCGCGGCCTGGTGCAGGTGAACAAGGGCGCGCACGGATCGCGCTCCAGCGTGAAATGTGATGCGCTGCTGGTCGATACGATCAGCCGCAGCGACACCTACCCCTACGTCGACATCCGCGAGGACGACGTCACCATGGGCCACGAGGCCACCGTGTCCAAGGTCAGCGAGAACCAGCTGTTCTACCTGATGAGCCGCGGCCTGACCGAGGACGAGGCGATGGCCATGGTGGTTCGCGGCTTCGTCGAACCGATCGCCAAAGAGCTGCCGATGGAATACGCGCTCGAGCTCAACCGGCTGATCGAGCTGCAGATGGAAGGCGCGGTCGGCTAGTGACGAACCTGACTGAAGCGGTTGAGGGTTCGGCCCTGACCGCGGCCAACAAGGGCGAGGTCTTCTCCTCGTTCGATGTGGACGCGTTCGAGGTCCCGCACGGTCGCGACGAAATCTGGCGGTTCACCCCGCTGCGCCGGCTGCGTGGCCTGCACGACGGGTCGGCGCGCGCCACCGGCAAGGCCGGCATCAGCGTCGCCGAGCGGCCCGGCCTGCGGATCGAGACCGTCTCCCGCGGCGACGAGCGCCTGGGCCAGGGTGGGGTGCCCACCGACCGTGTTGCCGCGCAAGCGTTTTCGTCGTTCAACTCCGCGACCGTGATCACCGTCGAGCGCGACACCCGCATCGCCGAGCCCGTCGGTGTCACCGTCACCGGCCCCGGCGAGGGCGCGGTGGCCTACGGACACCTGCAAATCCGGGTCTCCGAGCTCGCCGAGGCGGTCGTCGTCATCGACCACCGGGGCAGCGGCACGCTGGCCGACAACGTCGAATTTGTCGTCGACGACGCCGCCCGGCTCACCGTGGTGTGGCTGGCCGACTGGGCCGACGACGCGGTGCACGTGAGCATGCAGCACGCCAGGCTGGGCAAGGACGCGGTGCTGCGCCACGTCGCCGTCACGCTCGGTGGCGAGGTGGTCCGGCTGACGGCCAACGTGCGGTACCTGGGCCCCGGCGGCGACGCGGAGTTGCTCGGCCTGTACTTCGCCGACGACGGCCAGCACCTGGAGTCGCGGCTGCTGGTGGATCACGCCCAGCCCGACTGCAAGTCGAACGTGCTGTACAAGGGTGCGCTGCAAGGCGATTCGGAGTCCACGCTGCCCGACGCGCACACGGTCTGGATCGGCGACGTGCTGATCCGCGCCGAGGCCACCGGCACCGACACCTTCGAGGTGAACCGGAACCTGGTGCTGACCGACGGGGCGCGTGCCGACTCGGTGCCCAACCTGGAGATCGAGACGGGCGAGATCGTCGGCGCCGGGCACGCCAGTGCCACCGGGCGTTTCGACGACGAGCAACTGTTCTACCTACGCTCCCGCGGCATCCCCGAGGAGCAGGCGCGCCGCCTGGTCATCCGCGGCTTCTTCGCCGAAATCATCTCCAAGATCGCGGTGCCCGAGATACGGGAACGCCTGACCGACGCCATCGAACACGAACTGGCCATCACGGAAAAGACGGAAACAACAGCCTCATGACCACTCTGGAAATCAAAGATCTGCACGTCAGCGTCGTCAACCCGAACGCCGCCGAGTCCGAGCGCGAGATCGGAATCCTCAACGGCGTCGACCTGACGGTGAAATCCGGTGAGACGCATGCCTTGATGGGCCCCAACGGGTCGGGCAAGTCGACGCTGTCGTATGCCATCGCCGGTCACCCCAAGTACACGGTGACCTCGGGCTCCATCACGCTGGACGGCCAGGACGTGCTGGCGATGGGCATCGACGAGCGCGCACGCGCCGGAATCTTCTTGGCCATGCAGTATCCGGTCGAGGTGCCCGGCGTCTCGGTGTCGAACTTCCTGCGCTCGGCGGCGACCGCCGTGCGCGGCGAGGCCCCGAAGCTGCGGCACTGGGTCAAAGAGGTCAAGGCGGCCATGGGCTCGCTGGAGATCGACCCGGCGTTCGCCGAGCGCAGCGTCAACGAGGGCTTCTCCGGCGGTGAGAAGAAGCGCCACGAGATCCTGCAGCTGGAATTGCTCAAGCCCAAGATCGCCATCCTCGACGAGACCGACTCCGGCCTGGACGTCGACGCGCTGCGGGTGGTCAGCGAGGGCGTGAACCGCTACGCCGAGTCCGAGCACGGCGGCGTCCTGTTGATCACGCACTACACCCGCATCCTGCGCTACATCCGGCCCGAATACGTACACGTGTTCGTCGGTGGCCGGATCGCCGAGTCCGGCGGCCCGGAGCTGGCCGACGAGCTCGAGCAGAACGGCTACGTCCGCTTCACCCAAGCGGCGGCAACCGGGGCCTGACATGGCTACACCTTCGGCGGCGGTCTCACCCCTGGATGTCGCGGCCATCCGCGCCGATTTCCCGATCCTCAAGCGGGTCATGCGCAGCGGAAATCCATTGGCGTACCTGGATTCCGGCGCGACGTCACAGCGGCCGCTGCAGGTGCTCGACGCCGAGCGGGAATTTCTGCTGACGTCCAACGGCGCGGTGCACCGCGGTGCGCACCAGCTGATGGAGGAGGCCACCGACGCCTACGAGCAGGGCCGCGCCGACATCGCCGCGTTCGTGGGTGCCGACGCGCAAGAGCTGGTGTTCACCAAGAACGCCACCGAGGCGCTCAACCTGGTGTCATATGTGCTGGGGGACAGCCGTTTCGAGCGTGCCGTCGGACCCGGCGACGTCATCGTCACCACCGAGCTCGAGCACCACGCCAACCTGGTTCCCTGGCAGGAGCTCGCCCGGCGCACCGGGGCGAGCCTGCGCTGGTACGGCGTCACCGACGACGGGCGCATCGACCTCGACTCGCTGCAGCTCGACGAACGCGTCAAAGTCGTGTCCTTCACCCATCATTCGAACGTCACCGGCGCGGTGGCCCCGGTGGCCGAGGTGGTCAGCCGCGCCCGCGCCGTGGGCGCACTCACCGTGCTCGACGCCTGCCAGTCGGTGCCGCACCAGCCCGTCGACTTCCACGCCCTCGACGTGGACTTCGCCGCGTTCTCGGGTCATAAAATGCTGGGCCCCAACGGCATCGGCGTCCTCTACGGACGCCGTGAGGTGCTGTCGGCCCTGCCGCCGTTCTTGACCGGCGGTTCGATGATCGAGGCCGTGACCATGGAATCGTCCAGCTATGCGGCGGTGCCGCAGCGGTTCGAGGCCGGCACGCCGATGACGTCGCAGGTGGTCGGATTGGGCGCGGCCACACGCTATCTCGGCGCCCTCGGCATGGAGGCCGTGCAGGCGCACGAGCACCAGCTGGTCGCCGCGGCCATCGACGGTCTGTCCGGCATCGACGCCGTGCGCATCGTGGGGCCGGTGTCGATGGAGAACCGCGCCTCGCCGGTGTCTTTCGTCGTCGACGGCGTGCACGCCCACGACGTCGGGCAGGTGCTCGACGACGAGGGCGTCGCGGTGCGGGTGGGACACCACTGCGCGATGCCGCTGCATCGCCGGTTCGGTCTCGCGGCCACCGCCCGGGCGTCCTTCGGGGTGTACAACACCGCCGAGGAGGTCGAGCGCTTGGTGGCCGGCGTGCGCCGCGCTCTGGATTTCTTTGGGAGAGGCTGACATTGCGTCTCGAGCAGATGTACCAGGACGTGATCCTGGATCACTACAAGCACCCGCAGCACCGTGGGCTGCGGGAGCCGTTCGGCGCCGAGGTGTTTCACGTCAACCCGGTCTGCGGTGACGAGGTCACGCTGAGGGTCGCGCTGTCCGAGGACGGCGAGACCGTCGCCGACGTGTCCTACGACGGGCAGGGCTGCTCCATCAGCCAAGCGGCGACCTCGGTGCTCACCCAGCAGGTGATCGGTCAAAGTGTCGGCGAGGCGCTCAAGACCATCACTGCCTTCACCGAGATGGTGTCGTCGCGCGGGACGATCGAGGGCGACGAGGACGTGCTGGGCGACGGGATCGCATTCGCCGGGGTGGCCAAATACCCGGCGCGGGTCAAATGCGCGCTGCTGGGCTGGATGGCGTTCAAAGATGCTCTGGCCAAAGCTTGTTCGGACCAGGAAGCGGACTTCGAGGAGGTCACAGATGAGCGAAACCACCGCGCAGGGTGAGGAGTTCCTTGCCGACCTCGAGGAGGCGATGCGTGACGTCGTCGACCCCGAACTCGGCATCAATGTCGTCGATCTGGGGCTCGTCTACGGGCTGAACGTCGAGGACGGCGACGAGGGAACCGTCGCCCTGATCGACATGACGCTGACGTCGGCGGCCTGCCCGTTGACCGACGTCATCGAAGACCAGTCCCGCAGCGCGCTGGTGGGCGCCGGCCTGGTCGACGACCTGCGGATCAATTGGGTGTGGAACCCGCCGTGGGGTCCGGACAAGATCACCGAGGACGGCCGCGAACAGCTGCGCGCCCTCGGCTTCACCGTCTGAGTCAGGCTTTTAGCGCAGCGACGGCACGGCGGCGTCCCGCGTCCTAGAGGTGGATGTGCGGGAGGTGGGGCAGGTGCAGGTGGGGGTGCGGGCGCCCCATCGGTGGGCACGTTTCCACGCTGATCATCTGTGCGTGCAGGGCGCCACCGTCCTGAGTTCCTTGGGCCCCAATGCATTTGCCGTTCGTGATCGACTCGGCGTTCGACGGCGTCTGCCGCTGGTATGAGGTCGAGTCGGCGACGGTCACGTTGGTAGCGGCGCCGGGGCCGCCGGGTCCGAGGCCGTTGACGGCGATCGTGTTGCCCGTCACCGACGCCACGGTGCCGTAGAAGCCGGCCGGCGGCGGGCACTTGCCGTCCGCGGACTGCGTGACCGTGACGGCTTGCGCGGTGATCGGGCCCGGCGGCGGCCCGCCGGGCGCTGGAGTCCCGGGGGGTGGCGCGCTCTGCGGGGTGGCTTTGACGTTCACGCAACTGCCGGGCGTCACATCGGCCAGCTTCGCCGGGGTGACGTCCATGACCCTGGTCTGCGGTGTGTAGTCCACCGTCGCCGAGCCGGAGCGCGTCCGAAGCGCAATCGTCCCGTTCGAGTTCGACTGCACCATGCCCTCGACATAGTCCTTGCCTACCGGTGGCGGTGATCGCGTTGGGCACCGTGGTGTTCGCGGCGCTGGGGCTGCTG